>JBDSUZ010000356.1:0-4252 GCA_039927395.1 Saprospiraceae bacterium
ATGCATAGAAAGGTCACAGCGAATTGTGATAAAAGTATGATGATTGTTAGAGCCGGTAAGCTGGATTCTCTCAATGGTAAGATACCCAAAGCTATAATTCCAATGGAAGTGATGACACTTGAAATCCAATACCACTTTTTAAAAGAAAGTGTAGTATCTACTAGAGGTGCCCAGATAAATTTGAAAATATGTGGAATTAAGGTTGTAGCAATCAGTGCTGCAATCTTATCTACCGATACACCCGCCTGTGATAATAGATACCCAAGCGTAACGGCAACAAATCCTGTAGATACCCCCATAGGTAAAATTAGAATCGTAAGTAGAAAAGGATGAACCGGTTTATGTGCAGGCGGTTCTGCCAAAGAGCTAATTGTATCAGTCATTTAATTTATTTGCGAGAATAAATATAATATTCTATAGCTACTATCCCTTATTTTTCTAAGCGCTAAAAAAATATGTGTTTTCGTTATTTTCCCGGATTGCCGCAAATGTTTTGAATCTCGGCGCCCTAGCGAATTTGGAAGCACAAACGGTCTGCCTCCTAGACTTGTCCCAAATCAGCGGGAATTCTTGATACTAAGATCTACGTTTTATTTAAAGACTGAGCCTTAATTTCTTGTAACTGCTGTTGTGCGTTCGGCATTTATTTTTTTTGTATTTTTTTATTAGCAACAATTGTCTCCTGCTTGAATTGGGGGACACTTTATTGTCCCGTAACTGCAATAAACACAACAGTCGCCCTGCAATGGTTTTGATTTTGTTTTACATTTTTCGCATTCGTAAAAATATACACAAGCATCGGTAGGCATAATCTCCTCTTTCTTGTGTCCACAGTTTGGACAAGTTATTGTCGATTTGAGTTCTACTGTCTTGCCATTGTATGTTGTGCAAGTTTCGCAAATTCCATGCACTTTGTTTCTTTTATAGTTCCAGATTGTCGCAATGAGAAGTCCAAACATACCAGAGTATAAAAAATATGTCCAGTAGTCGGAGTTGTTAAAATTGTAGCCGTAGAAAACCAAGAGTCCGCTTGGAATAGCAAAGATAAGTGGATAAGCACAACTGTGTCTTCGATACGATATGTAAAGTCCCGCAACAGAAATTAGAACCATTGCCTGGAAGACCCACATTGTCCAACCCCCAACAAGCTCAAAGCTCCCAAGTCCAAGAGCGGAAGCAGCAAATGCGAATAGTGGAAAACAGCAAGGAGAAAAAATTGCTGTCAAAAAAAGTCCTGTTGTCCCGAGTTTGTCTATGTTGTTTGGCAGTTTCATTTATTGTCTGTTAATGTTTCGGTGTCCAGTTTTGAGCTTGCGCAAAACGTTGTGCAGCCACTGGTACTTGGCGATTTAGCTTCGCTGGTTTTCAATTTCGAAGCATAAAACTGTCTACCTCCTCGACTTGTCCCCCCTCAGCGGGAAATCTTAATTCGAATATCCGTGTTTTATCTAAATACTAAAGCTATAAATTGTTGTGGGTGTTCTAGGTGCTTGGTTCTATCAGTGATTAGTTTCATTTGCTTTTAAAACTCTCAATAGGTTTCCTCCCAGGATTTTTTTAATTTCCTTTTTGCTGTAGCCTTTTTCCAATAGGGCTTTTGTTATTAAAGGGTAACAGGAAACATCATCTAAGCCTGTTGGTGTAAATTCAATTCCATCAAAATCAGAACCAAGTCCCACATAGTCCACTCCAACCAATTTGATGACATACTCAATATGATCAATTAATACGGATAATGGCGGTCGTATGGCATCTACTTCAGAACTGTATTTGAGGCACAAAATACCTCCTGCTATCCAATCAGTTATTCCGGCTTTCATCATCGTTTCATATTCTGTGGCATGAACAGCTAAAAACCTATCCAACTTTGCCTCCGCCGTGCTTTCAAGAAATAGTGGATAAAAATTAATTTGCACGACACCACCGCTTTTTGCAATAGCTCTTATCTGTTCGTCCTTAAGGTTTCGCCTATGTGGCATAAGATTATATACCGAACTATGGGAAGCAATAATCGGCTTGGTACTTGTTTTAATCACATCCCAAAATGTTTGTTCACCTACATGGCTGACATCAATCATCATTCCCAGTTCGTTCATATGTTTTACAAGTTGCTTGCCAAAATCATTTAAACCCTTAGTAGATTTGAAATCAGGATCGGTTTCATCTTTTGCACTTGAAGCCCAATCTGTAGAGTTATTCCAAGTGAGGGTCAAATAGCGGGCACCGCGATCGTACAGTATATCCAATTTTGCTAAATCACCTTCTATCTGGTGTCCCCCTTCGATACCGAACATAGCAGCAATTTTATGGCGTTTTACTGCTTTCATCATTTGCTCGACAGTTGCTACTTTTACAATTTTGTCAGGGTTGCGTTTAACCATGGCATCTAAAGTATCCATTTGTCTCATGGCATATGCAAAGGGACTAAGTCGATTCCCATCACTCCATATTGAGAAAAACTGTAAGTCCATACCTCCTTTATGCCATCTGTTTAGATCACTCTGTGTTTTACCACTTAAGTCCTGATCAAGTATAAATCCTGTTTCCAGTATTTTCGCTAAAATATCATTATGGGTATCTACTAGAATTGCCTTCTTATGTACTTTTTGATACGATTGAGCACAAACATTTAATGTTAGGAAACACAGTAATATTGCTTGTTGAATTTTCATTTTTAATGTTGCTTGCATTGCCTGTAAGAAGTTCACTGTTAAGTCAAATTGCCGCTCAATGATTGGCGGATTGGATGCTTGTCCGCTGTCAACCAACACCAATGTCGGTGCGGGTTTTTAGCTTTAGTCATCTACTTTATCCGCCATTTTTTTATAGCCTTTGTAAGCAATTGCTTTTGCTCAGCTTCAGTCGTAGTGAAATCTGCATTTTGCAATCAATATTTCATCTTCTTTCACTCTATATATCAATCTGTGTTCGCCATCAATTCTACGCGACCAAAATCCTTTATACTTATGTTTCAGTGGTTCTGGTTTTCCTTTACCCGAAAAAGTATTTCGTGAAATGTCCTTTAACAAATCATTTATTTTCGATAGCATTTTCTTGTCAGTCTTTTTCCAGTATAGATAATCTTCCCAAGACTCATCTACAAATATATATCTCATAGTTCTAAAAGGTCTTTCTGAAAGGAAGAGCCTGTTTTGAGTTTTTCAATGGCCGAATCTAATCTTTTTTCATTGGCCTTCGATGACAACTCGTTATAAGTTGCATTAAGTGAATTATACTCGTCTAATGACATAATAACCACACCGCTGTCTTTGCCTCTGTTAATTATTAAGGTTTCCGAGTTTTCGATCACTTGGTCAAGATATTGTTTAATATCTTTTCTAAAATCGGAAATGGATGTTGTTAACATGATATTTATAGTTTGTACGTTATCGAGTACAAATGTAGGTACAAATGATGAGAAATATTTGCCTAGTTGAGTTTTTTTTGATTTACTCTCGTTTCTTCATATTTGGGTGGCCGCGATTGAAAGCTTGTCAAAGGCTATCCCTCATCAGTTTTATGAATTCACCTACCACTGCTTTGGTCTCCATGTAGTTCTCTGATTTCTCGTTTGTGGGTTCGTTTAAGTAAAGTCGCCTGTTGACTTCAAGCATGATGCTTTGCACCCTCTTATCTTTTTGATAATATTCCAGTGGTACAATGGAGCCTGCATATGGCCAATCAATACCTAAGGAATATCCTTTCTTATCGAAGAATTCTCTTGAGATTTCTACAAGCACTTCAGGCGTATGATAAGGGTCTGTTCCTATATTGAAATCTGGCCTGTCTGGGTCTTTGCTCAAATCTCTTTTTAATGGTACACTAGGATAGGAGTGACAGTCGATTATTATTGCTTTTCCAAATTGCGTTAATTGTCCTTCTACAGCCAGACTAAAACTATGGTGGTGTCTCCAGTAGTATTCAGCTAGTATCTTTTCCCTTAATTCTGGACTTATATTTCTTATTATATCGCCTTCATCGTTTTTCTCATACAAAACTCCCATGCCGTATTTGGCCATAACCTCTTGGTTGTCATCTGTGAACCTTTCCGGGTCGCAAAATATCCTCGAGAACTCTGCTCTTATTATGATATCAGTGGAGGACTGGAAGATGTCATCGGTATACCAGTCTGTTAGTTTTAGTATTTCGGATTTCAGCATTTCATCGCCAACAATGTATCCATCCTTTATTGGGATCTTAGTTGACGAATGTGGTATGTGTAGTATTGCAGCAGTCATAAGGTGGTTATTGG
>JBDSUZ010000357.1:0-16002 GCA_039927395.1 Saprospiraceae bacterium
TACAGGTCGACCCAATTGTGATCGATAATCCTAGTGCTCCATGTTCGAGTATGAAAATAAATGTTCAGGGAAAAGTACAAACAAGTACAGGAATTCCACTTTACCAAGTCAACTTACAGGTTGTAGGACAAGCTAATAAACATACTACCACTTCACAATCAGGTCTGTATTACTTGAATGGTTTGGAAGCTGGCCAGAATATGCATATTGAAGCTACTGATCTGAGCAATCCACAAGAAGGAGTATCGACACAGGATTTGGTATTTATCACCAAGCATATTCTTGGTAAGCAAGTATTCGACTCGCCATTCAAATATCTAGCGGCTGATGTAGACCAAAATGGACTTGTGAATGTAACTGACATACTTCATATCAGAAGATTGATATTGGGTATCACTGAAGAATTCCCTCAAGCACCTTCATGGCAGTTTTATAGAATGAATTATACCTGGGACGCAAATCCATTGGGCGGTGACAAGCCGGTATATCAAGACATTTTTGATCCTCAGGGAGACTTGTACAATGTCGATTTCGTTGGAGTCAAGACAGGTGATGTCAATATGAACGCAGCAAATGGATCTCAGGAAGTAATCAATCGGGATTCAAAAGTGCTCGAGCTTAAGATGGAAAATGTATGGACACAGCCTGGCCTAGATGGCAAGTTGGCTATTCGCGTCAATCACTGTTCCAACTTGACTGGATTCCAAGGCACATTGACCTTTGATCCGTCGATGATTGAAATCACAAACCTGGAAATCGCTAGCAAAGCATTGAGTTTAGGCAATTTTGGGCTCAATAGGCTCGCAGACGGAAAGTTGAGCTTCAGCTATGATCGCCAGAACGAAGCTTTACTCGACAATGAAGTTATTTGTTATCTCGAGTACAAAGGACTGAAGTCTGTGAATACAGCAGAGTTATTTGTACTAGGCAATATACCAACGCCTGTTGAATCCTATTTCCAAAGCGGATCTGTTTCAGGCTTGCAATTAGCGTTTGATGAAGTAAGTATCAACCACAACAAAGTTGAGGCTCAATGGGCTCTGTTCCAAAATTCTCCAAATCCATGGACCGGAGAAACTGTCATTGATATCGATGCGCCGCAGAGGACAATTGCATGGCTGAGTGTATTTGATATGCAAGGCAAGGAAGTTTTTAGACAAATGCGCCCCCTGTTTGAAGGTCAGAATCACTGGAATCTTCAAGCAAGCGACCTAAATGGAGCCGGAGTCTACTTTTATCGATTGGAAACAACTGAGTTTTCGGCAAGCAAGAAAATGATTTTGACCAAATAGAGGCAAATCGACCGTGTGTAGTTTTTGAGATCGTGGGGGACCGTAAAAAGTCCCCCTTTTTATATTAATTGAAAATGAGACGATTATAAATTTGAAAATTTAAATTTGTTAAAATTTTGCTGATAAAAACAAATTATGAAAAATTGTGATATATATTTGTTTCGCAATTGGTGAGTAAGACAAATGATTTTTTTTTAATAGATGCTGAACCGAGCATATACATCTAAAAGAAAGTCTATACATTTACCCATCTAAATGAGCACCTTACATCCAGGCACGAACCTAACGCCTGATGAAAAAGGGCTTATTGCGACACCTACCAACCTGACTGAATACTATTAGGCCTGCCTAAAGTCAGTCTTTACCTGCTTTAGAACTTGTTTGATTGCTTTTCGGCTGAATAGCCGGAGACCTTATTGCTTAATCTGGTTTTGCTGTGAAAAGTCCGGCAACAGCCCTGATTATATATTGATTTTGCTGTACCTATTTTCATTCATTCAAACTAAGATCTCATGAAGAAAACGATTTTTACTCATTCTGGATGGAAGAGTTGCCTGTATTTGGTGGCGGCTTTACCGTTCTTCCTGCTGCTCTCCCCGCAGCGCGCAGGAGCACAAGCATGTGTTATGGCATGCCAGGACCAGATAAACATTTCAGTAGGAGCTGACTGCCAAGCATTGGTGGGCGTTGCTACTTTTGTTACCCTACCGACAAACATATGTTTGTTACAAGCAGGTTTACCAGTACAGATCACAATGTGGGGCCCGAATGGTGTTCCTATCGTTGCTGTTGGTAATGCCTTGCTTCCATTCTTCACAATCCCCGCAAGCTTAGTAGGTACTACATGTACTTATGAAGTAAAGCAATTGAACATCAACGGACCAGACAACCGCTGTTGGGGATTTGCCAAAGTGGAAGATAAGATGGCACCAGCATTTGTATGCCTTTCTGAAACAGTACCTTGTTATCTTGCTATCGCGCGTACTAACCCCAATCTGATTGCAATTGACAATTGTGAAGGTCCTACTTTTGTATTGACTAGTGTGATACAAGAAATTCCATTGAATTGCGATCCTGATTATATCAAGCGCTTGATTATTCGTCATATCACTGCAGATTCCAAAGGCAACAGAGATACATGTTTTGACGACATTTTGGTAGAACGTTTTGACACTGCAGATTTGACATGGCCGCTTAGTCGCAGTATGAGCTTAGGCAATCCATTATTGTGTACTGGCGATACTTGGGACTTAAATGGTAACGGATATCCAGATCCAGCTGAAGTTGGTTATCCAACAGTTGGTAATCCGCCTGTTAATTTAATTCCTGGTCAAACTGACGCATGTAACATCGATGTATCATTTACAGATACTGAAACTGTTAAGAACTGCGTACGCAAAATCATGCGTCGTTGGACCATCACTGAATGGTACTGTAATGACGATATCGAAACTAGTTTCGTACAAATACTAGAAATCCGCGATACAGATGCTCCTTTGATCGTATGTCCTATTATTCAAAATGGTACGACACTTCAAAACCTTTGCATTGGTAATGTATTCCTACCTTACCCACAGGTATCTGATCCTTGCGGAAGTGCATTGACTGTTGATGTTTCATGGCCAGGTGGTGGACAACCAAACCTGAAAATTAGTGGAACTACTGCACAATTGCCAGTTGGTGAGCATATTATCACTTATATAGTGAGAGATTTATGCGGTAACTCAAGCATATGTTCTTCAACTGCAATAGTGCAAGACAAGACTTCTCCAGTTGCAGTATGTGATCAACACACTATTGTGGCATTGAGCAACGATGGTACTGCTCGTGTATTTGCACTTACTTTTGATGACGGTAGTCATGACGAATGCGGAATATTCAGCTACAAAGTGGCTCGTATGAACGCTGGTTGTAATCAACAAGCGATGGTATTTGGCCCATATGTTGATTTCTGCTGCTCTGATATCGTCAACAGCCCTATCACTGTAATCCTACGTGTAACTGACAAGTCAGGTAACACTAATGATTGTATGGTATTGGTGTCTGTTCAAGATAAATTACCTCCGGTGATCGTATGTCCTCCAGACGTCGTTCTACCTTGTACTTTCGATTTTGATCCAAACAATCCTGCCCAATACGGTGTATTTGGTAAAGTGGTTGCGAACGATCAAAACTTGCGCGATTCAATTTGGTTGCCACAATTTGCCGGTTTTGATTTGAGTGGTAATCCAATTTATGTAAATACGTTCATCGGATTAGATGGTATTGCATTCGATAATTGCAATGTAACTATCACTGTCATTAATGTTGTAGATATCAACAATTGCGGTGTCGGAACTATTCGCAGAACATTCACTGCTTCAGATCCATCTACTACATTTGCTACTTGTACTCAGACAATTTCATTTGTCAACTACGATCCATTCAATGGTGATATTGATATCGTATGGCCTCTAGACACTTCAATCGTCGGAGCTTGCAATCTGCAGGATCTTGATCCTGATAACTTGCCAGTAGGTTACAACAAACCTACATGGAGCGATGACGAGTGTGATCTGATAGGTGTAGGATATGATGATTGGGTATTCACAATCAATGAAATTGGTGCATGTAAGAAGATCTTACGTAAATGGAAAGTAATTGACTGGTGTCAATACAATCCTGAACAACCTGGTGTGTATGCAATATGGACACACGATCAGATATTGAAAGTAAACGACAACGTCAAACCTACATTTAACGTTCCAACCAATGTGTCAGTTTGCTCTTACGATCTGACTTGTGATGAAAATGTTGTAGGTCTGTTCATCAATAATGTTATGGATAACTGCTCAAACTTTGGCGAATTATATGTCAAGGCTGAAGTAGACATCAATAACGATGGTGTAATAGATTTCCCGGTTGCTGTAACTAAAATTCCGGGAGTAGGACCATTAGGCAATAGAGTGAAAGCTGCAGAGGGTCCATACATGGTAGGAACTCACCGCATCTACTTCACAGTGGAAGATCTTTGTGGAAACAAAACGACCATGAGCTACCTATTCACCGTTGCCAACTGTAAAGCACCAGCCGTTATCGTATTCCATGGTCTTGCTGCAGAGCTAATGCCTATGGACTTGAATGGTGATGGAATTCCAGATGACGGAATGGTTCGCATATGCGCTAGACAATACAACAACGCTTCAAGCCCTGCTTGCGGTGGAGTATTGAGGTTCTCGTTCTCTTCAGATGTTAATGATACTTGCCGCATATTGACATGCGCTGATCTGATTGCTGACTCTGATGATATCATCGACCTCAATATCTGGGCTACTGATAGCTATGGCAATCAGGACTTCACATCTACTTATGTATATCTGCAAGACAATCAAGGAATTTGCGTAGGCAATACTTTGGCGATGATCGCAGGTAAAGTTGTTACTGAAGACAGTAAAGATGTAGAATTGGTAAATGTGAATCTGCAAGGCGCCACTGGTGCTCCTTCAAACACAGGTACTGATGGAGCATACTCTTTCAACTATGCATACAAAGGCAAGAACTACACAGTAGTACCTGCTAAGGACCTGCAAGCTGGAAATGGTGTAAGTACTCATGACTTGATTCTGATCCAGAAGCATATCCTGGGAATCAAACCTTTGAGTTCTCCATACAAAATCATCGCAGCTGATGCTAACAACGATAAGAAAGTAACAAGTGCAGATTTGATCTCTATCCGTAAGGTGATCTTGAAGAAAGAAGATAATTTCATCAACAACACTTCTTGGAGATTTGTAGACAAATCTTACCAGTTCAACAACCCTACGAAACCATTGGATGAAAACTTCAAAGAAGTGTACACAATCAATGGCCTGAACGGATCTATGATGGATATCAACTTTACCGGTGTCAAAATTGGTGATGTGAATAACTCAGTGAATCCTACTAACGCAACTAATGTTGATACTAGAGGTGCAGGACAACCATTTGCAATGTTGGTTGATGACCAATATATCAAAGCTGGTGATGCATTCCAAGTTACATTCCGCGCAGGTGAAAATACATCACTATACGGCTACCAATTCACATTAGGATTTGATGCTGCTAAAATGACTTTAGCTGGAGTTAATCCGAATGCTGCAAACGTGGATGATGCAAACTTTAACTTCAACAAAATGGACGAAGGTCAGATCAGCACTAGCTGGAATGCAGACCAAGCCATTACGGTAACTGAAGGCGAGGCATTATTTACAGTACAGTTTACAGCAACTCAGGATATGCAATTGAGCGACGTGTTGTCTATCAATAGCAAAATGACTACTGCTGAAGCATACCGTGGAGATCTGGAAATCAATCCTGTGACTTTAGACTTCCGTGGCAACGCGGTTAGCACTACTGACTATGCATTGTTCCAGAACAAACCGAATCCATTCGCTGATTTCACTTTAGTAAGCTTCAACTTGCCTGCTTCTATGCAAGCATCTTTGAAAGTCTATGACTTGAGTGGAAGAATGTTGAAAAATGTTGAAAGCACTTTCCACAAAGGATACAATGAAGTACGCATCGACCGCAGCGAATTGTCTGCAAATGGTGTCCTTTACTATACTTTGGAAACTGCTGATTACACAGCTACTAAGAAAATGATCATCCTGGAGTAATCCAATGATCTAAGGATACGACTTACTGTTTTTGGGATGGGACCCCGTTCTGTACAAAGGTGCAGACGGGGTCTTTTTTTAGTGCCTACAAATCCTTGAAGGTGATATGCCCATTCAAAGAAAAGGATTGATTGCCTGTGACCTTGAAGCAAAAAGAATGCAGGAATAAATTCAACAGTCGCTGATATTCAGCCTGCTTCTCTAATGATATGCTCCCCTTCGGAAATTCGTAAATAAAATAGTCTACCTGTCCGTCTACTGAAAAAAAGATCTGATTATAACATTTCGTCGCTCTGCCCCATCTGAAACGCTGATCCTTGAGATAAAGGGCAAATTCGGTGATGAATTTGACATAGGCAGTATAACACACATCCTCGCTACCGGCAAAAACCGCTACGTCTTCATTTTGTTCTGTAATTGCTTTTGGATATTGCTGATAGAGCGATTCTATCATTAGACCTTGACTGGCCATATTTGATACAGGAAATGCAGTTGTCTGGGCAGATAAGCGAACAGTCAATAGGGCAAAAATACCAAGGGACAACCAACAACTTCTCATTTCCAAGCTTTTAATCGTTTGCAAATTCTAAGGGGATTGCCGCAAATCTATAAAGAATGACCCGAAGCTGTGACCTTGGCGCTCTGGTGCAATTCGTCAATTATTGCCGAATCAATTGACCTGTATACCGTATGAACTTATTTCATAAAGTGTTAAAGTTTTCTTAACAAAACTTCAAATTGACAAAATATTAGCCTCATAGTAGGGCTAGACATAGGATATGGTATGTTTGCGTAGGTATCTAAATATTTTGAAGGAAATGTTACTTAGTGGCTTCACATTTATCAAAAATGGCATTTTACTGGACTATCCATTCCTGGAATCCATCAGATCGATTTTGCCAATTGTGGATGAATTAGTAGTAATCTGTGGCGATAGTACAGATGATACTAAGCAAGCAATTTTGGACCTGAATGAACCCAAAATTCGAATTATCGACAGCATCTGGAATGCAGAAAACAGGGTAGGAGGATTTGAACTTGCTGTGCAGACTAATATCGCATTAGATAACATAAAAGGATCTTGGGGACTGTATTTGCAAGGTGACGAAGTCCTTCATGAGGATTATCTCAATACGGTTCGCAGTGCATGTGAACAATACCTAAATGATTCAGAGGTCGAAGGCCTCCTTTTCAAATACAAGCATTTTTACGGATCGTATCAATATATAGGTATTGAGCGTGGTTGGTATAGACAGGAAGTAAGAGTTGTGCGCAATCTCTCGACTGTTCGTTCATTCAAAGATGCACAGGGCTTCAGAATTGGTCACCGTAAACTCAATGTCAAATCTATCGATGCAGAAATCTATCATTATGGTTGGGTAAGAACTCCTGAAGCTCTGCAGAAGAAGTTGGAACTTGTAAACCCCTTATGGCATGATGATCAGTGGATGAAAAAGAACGTGCATGAGCAGCAAAGTTTCAGCTATGATCACAGTAAGTTATTAGCTCCTTTCAATGGGACGCACCCGGCCGCGATGAAGAAACGAATTGCACGACTTTTTTGGACATTTCCTTACGATCCGACAAAAGTCAAAATTTCATTGAAAGAAAAAATAAGCTTGCTTTTTGAACGACTAACAGGCATCAGAATCGGAGAATACAAGAATTTTAGGGAGATTTAGTGCTCAAAGAAGCAAACAGTGCCGCCTACCCAGTCGAATTCGTCGTTATATCTGACACCAACCATTTTACCTTTGCTCATTCTGCACAGATTGTGCACTAGTGTTGGTCTGCTCGCTCCTGGTTCCCAGAAATAAATCATACGAATCTCACATTTGGCAGGAACATTTGGAGTCTCAATAACGGGCCCATAGTCCACCTTTTCTTGCACGATCCAGTTTTCCGGATCTTTGACAGCATCCAGATCTTCGGGCCTAACATCGATCACCACTCCTTGTCCGGCAAATGAAAACAATGGCTTAAGCACATATTTGTCAAGATCGGCATTATCAGGCCTGAATTCCGACAAAAATCTGGTCTTAGGTACATATTCATTGTCGATAAATGGCAAGGTGTATTTGCTGATACGGTAAAACCAGTTTGGATGAGGAATCCATTGCACATCGTAAGATTTTGTGAGATCGACTGCATCACCGAGATCATCTTGGGCGAAGAGATCGTCAAATATTATGCGATTGTAAATGCGTTTAATGTCTTGTCTTTTACCGTCTTTGAGATACCACAATGTCTTGCCATCGGCTTTTAGATCATTTAGATCTAGAATCTCAATGCCCAACATTCCTTGTGTGGCATAGAAATCAATTCGTGTCTTTTGTTCTTTAGGTTTTACTTCGAGCAGCACTACTTCCTCAGGCTTACAATCGTCCAGTACTATCTTACTGAGCAGGCCGATGTATTTGTCGTGATCAAAGCCATTGAAGAAATTGTTGAGATTGGCTGGTATGTCAAAATGCTTTTTGTAATGGGTGGCCAGCATATCTTGCCAGCAAAATAGGGAAGGAAAGCCCTGCATTTCAATAAGTCGGGGCTGCAATACACCTTCCTTATCTTGCATTATCCCAAAATCCATCACGATGAAATGGCTGAAATCCGGTTCGTTGGGCAAGCGCTGATTGTCAGGAATTGATTTCTCTGTCAGGTCCTTGAAATTTGGCTGAACAATGACATCGACGATCGATTCGCAAGCGCTGACCAATTTTCTCGTAAGATCTGCCGGCACAAATACTGGAGTTTCGCTAACTCTGAATACAACAGATTGATCGTAGACAGATTCAATATCTGTGACCATTCGATCAAATTTTTCCTGGGTAAATTGCTCATTGTAAGCCTTTCTCAAATGTGGAATCATGACTAATACAGATTTTTTTCGCGTCCTGCAAAATAGATAATTTATCCTGATTTAGACCATATGAAAGCTCTGTAGAATTGCCAAGGCTTTTCAAATATTTTATTGAACACCGCGACCAATTTGTTCTCAATTTTGCCAAAACAAATCACAACTTGAGATGTTTAGCTTTTTGATATAGTTTTGCACCTCAATATTAAAGTAGATTATGTATCCTCAAGCATTAACAGCGCCAATGGCGGCAGAATTGACTGATAATGGATTTGAATCCCTGACAAGTGCCTCATCTGTCAGTGAAATTCTGGATCAACAAGACGGTACTGTGCTGTTGGTTGTCAATTCAGTATGCGGTTGCGCTGCAGCCTATGCCAGACCTGGAGTGTTAAAAGCATTGCAGAATGAAAATCGTCCCGACCGCTTGGTAACTGTGTTTGCGGGTGTAGATCAGGAAGCCGTTCAGCAAGCAAGAGAATTCCTTTTGCCTTATCCTCCTTCAAGTCCATCTATCGGATTATTCAAGGACGGTCGATTGATTCATTTCCTCGAAAGACATCATATTGAAGGTCGTAGCGCAGATATGATTGCTGCAAATCTCAAAATGGCATTCGATCAATACTGTGCAGAACTAATCTGACACTGTTAAAGTTAGTTATACATCAGCTTTATGATGTATATTCGCATTCCCCATGAGTACTAGAGCTAGTAGCTAACTATACTTCATATAGTAATATCTGAAATATAACTCTGGGCAATCTGGCTAAGCCAGTCTTGTAAATTAAGAAAGCAACCACAATTGGAGAGGTAGTAAATAACTATCCTTCCGCTGTGTCGATATGCTTGATTTTTACTTTAGGATTTATCCATTGCCCTATGAATTCCCCAAGAATTTATCCATTTAGGACTCTATCTGTAGTAGATAGACTTCGATTGGCCATTTTACCAATCTGCATTTTTATTTATTCGAGCAGCTCAGCTCAGATATCTGGTACCGTTTTTCGGGATTATAATCTCGACGGTATACAGCAAGTCGACGAGCCATTGCTCGAAGGTGTGGTAGTCAATGCCTACAATAGTGCAGGTGCTCTTTGTGCCACAACTTCTACTGCCGGACTGAATTCGCCGAATTATACGATCGACGGTTGCACTGGTGCACAAAGGATTGAATTTGAAATTATCAACCATAACTGCTCATTGAGCAATTTCGTTGACTTTTCGGGATACCTAGGGCAGGCCTATGGATCTTCAGTTCAATTTGTTACCAATCCAGCAACTGAAATAAATTTCGCCGTGTCAAATCCCGGTGATTATGAGCCTACCAACAATCCTGAGATTTTGATCCCTTGCTATGTCAATGGAAATCCTTTAGGCAACTCAGCTTCAGGCGCTTTGGATTGGTTTGTTAGTTTTCCATATGGCAACAGCGGCACTCAGATGCCCACTCACAAATTGAATGGCAGGATACTAGGATCAGTTTGGGGAGTTGCTTATAGCCGCCCGGCCAAGAAGATTTTCACTTCAGCATTTCTCAAAAGGCACGTCGGACTCGGCGTCATGGGTACTGGTGGAATCTATATGATCGATTATTCGGCCAATATAATGGGAACCATCACCCAACTTTATGACATGGACGCTAACGGTCATCAGACCCGCGCGTCGGGTTCATGTGGACTTGCGTATGGAAATGGTAATTCATATACTATCACAGGCCAAACTGTAACTTATAATGGCCCGATCGACCCAGCCACAGGGCAGCCTTGTGGACTTGGAGTAATAGGCACTAATGTGCAAAGGGCACTTCCTGATGATCCCTTGCAGCCAGGCTCAGATCCAGCTGCATTTGACCAAGTTGGCAAGGTAAGTCTTGGAGGAATTGAAATATCAGATGATGGAAAATATTTATATGTAGTAAATCTGTATGACAGACGCTTGTATAGACTTGAACTTAATAATGTCAATAATCCCACCTCAGTGATCAGTGTGATGAGTTGGGCTATACCCTCCACTTCCTGCGGAAATGGAGTGCTTCGCCCTTGGGGTTTGAAATATTATAGAGGCACAATTTATGTTGGCGCTGTTTGCTCTGCTGAAAATGGAGGGTCAAATGACAATAATGATGATGGGATATCAGATATGCAGTCCTATGTGTATAGCTTCGATACGCAAAATAATACATTTGAAGGTTCACCAATCGTAACAATTCCTCTTGATTATCTCAAAGGACGATTGCGTCCAGGACTGCCTGGTGCCTTGTCGGGAAATAAGTGGAATCCATGGACAAACAATTTTGAAGCTAGATTGCATTTACCGGGTGAATCATTTTCTTGCTATCCAAGCCCTATTCTTTCTGATATTGAATTTACAGAGAAAGGGGATATGATGCTCAGTTTTACAGATAGAGCGGGGCATCAATTTGGCACTGACAATTACAATCTAACAGGTTCGCAAATTGGCTTGAGCAATATTTCCGGTGGGGATTTGCTAATGGCAGAGATGGAAGACTGCCTCTTTGTCACTGAAGCCGATGGCCAGACAACAACTCTCACGGGTTCGGGAGTTGACAATAATCAGGGACACGGTGGCGGAGAGTTTTTTGGTCAAGATGCACATCCACAACATGAAGAAACGGTGCAGGGCGCATTGGCAGGCTTGCGATTAGAGCATGAAATTATTTCCACAGTCATTGCCCCAATTATGGTCAATACTGGAGGAACAAAGAGATTCTCCTCAGTTGATGGCACGCTTATACCAAATTCACCGTATCAACTATATGGTTCGACACCAAATTTTGGGAAGGCAAATGGTTTGGGAGATATGGAATGTAAGTTCCTGCCTTCTCCATTAGAAGTTGGAAACAGAGTTTGGTACGATATCAACGAAAATGGAGTTCAAGATCCATCAGAAGCACCAATTCCGAATGTTCCACTGCAGATAAGTCTTGCTAATGTCATTGTTGGTGTTACTTCGACTAATGCTGATGGTGAATACTATTTCAACCTATCCAATGTCAATCTAAATGGAGCAAGTGGCTTATTGCCATTTACCAGCTATCAGATCAGTATTCAAGCAATTGATTTTCCAGTTGGGTACCAGATTACTTTGGCAAATGTCGGAGGAAATGGTCAACCAGATGTCAGGGACAATGATGGCATCTTGATGAACGGAAATGCAGTAATTTCCTTCAATACAAAGGCTACAGGTCAAAATGACCACACCCTTGACTTTGGTTTTGTGACTTGTCCCAATTTAATCATAGTCGATACTATCAATACTCCAAGTGCTTGTAATCAGGCTACTGGATATGCGGAAGTTATAGTTAGTGGCAATGCGCCGAGTTATTCGTATTCCTGGATTGATGGTCAGGGTGTGGTAATATCAACGGCCAATTTTGCAGCCAACCTTGTACCAGGAATTTATGTAGTTCACATATTTAGCGAAGGCAATACTTGCCAAGTGCAAGATTCAATACCATTCATCATTGAGTCTATCAATGGCCCAACAGTAAATGTTACATTAATAGTGCCTGCTGATTGTGGATTTCCGACAGGTGCGATTACCATCACAGTCAACGGAGGCACACCACCTTATGTGATAGAATGGAGCAATGGCAGTAGCGGGATGAATCTCACGAACCTTCCTGCCGGCATGTATTCAGTGACAGTTACTGATGCGCTGGGCTGCGAGGGAGTCGAAATGGCGATCGTGCCAGGTCCTCAATTTCCTGTAGGGATTGACCTTATATCAATTGACTCAGTTGATTGTGAAACTAATACGGGAAGCATTGATATTTCAGTAAATGGAGGAACTCCTCCATATATGTATCTCTGGAGCAATGGGAGCACCAATCAGGATCTCCTCAATGTACCTCCAGGATCATACCAAGTAACGGTCACCGATAGTCAGTCTTGCACCAAATCCTCAGTATTTGAACTCGAAATCGGAGGCCCAAATGATGATTGTTGCCCGATAATCACTATTGAAAGTTCAACTCAAACTACTACACCTTGTGGTGCCAATTCGGCAACTGCAGCAGTAGTAGTCACCGGGTCTCCTCAAGGGAATCTATTCTCATGGGAGAATTCAATCGGCACTGTAGTTTCAACAGATTCGATTGCAACAGGTTTAGGTCCGGACACATACACAGTTTATGTGACACCGGATGTACCAGGATGCTCAGCTTCCGTCAATACATCAGTGCTAATCGTTGAACTTCCTGGTCCTGATGTGTCAGTAATATCTACGACAAATGCTATTTGTACTGCTGCCAATGGTTCAATTACCATTTCCATACAGCAAGGCTCTCCTGTCTATACTTATCTGTGGAGCAACGGCAGTACGCAACAAAATCTCGTTGGCGTTCCTGCTGGAAATTATACTGTCACGGTAACTGACCAATTTGGTTGCACTGACACTGCTTCGTCGACCATCTCGGCAAGTCCAGGAACACTATCAGCAGAGGCAACTGCGACGCCGACCGACTGTGATGCTCCATCGGGCACCGCTAGTGTGCTCATCGAAGGAGCAAGTGGAAATGTGCAGATATTATGGAGTAATGGAGCAACAACTGCAATGATTCAGAATCTTGCAGCTGGCATGTACACTGTGACTGTGACTGACGCACTTGGTTGTCAGGATCAGGACAATGTGGAAGTTGTAGCACCAGATGCTCCGGCATTGACTGCTGTTGAATCTCAATCGGTCAATTGCTTTGGTGGGTCAAATGGCTCCATTGATATCACCGTCGAAGATGGCGTCGCTGCAATAGTTTATAATGATCAGAATGAAATAGTGGGATCTGATCCACAAGTAATTGGTCTACCAGCAGGTATCTATTTAATCGTTGCGAGTGATACAGACGGTTGCGAAACTGAGGCGCTGGTAGAAATCCATCAGCCATCGTCCCCTTTGCTGTTCGTCCTCGATGCAGTAACTCCTTCTGATTGTGATGATTTGGCTGGATCGATCTTTTTGACAGTAGGCGGCGGCACCACCCCTTATTCATACTTATGGAGTAACGGTGCGATCACTGAAGATCTCCTCAATGTTGGTTCAGGTGACTATTCCGTAACGGTGACTGATGCTAATGGCTGTTCATTTACCACTTTGATTTCGATTCTCCAGATTGATGGTTGTTGCCCTGCGGTTGTCGATGTGTTGGCAGTGCCTTCGCAAGAGCTTTGTAATGGCACGATGACACAACCAGTACAATTCAATAGTACATTCCCGGGCGTTCAGTTCATTTGGACTAACCCCGACCCAAGTATTGGATTGCCTGCATTTGGTTTTGGATCAATTCCAGCATTTACAGCAATTAATACTACTGCAGATCCCAAGAATATCGTAATTCAAGTCGCACCTTTCTTCATTGGAAATGCTGAAACTTGCTTTGGCACGGTCGGAGTTTTCAATCTAACTATAAATCCAACTCCATTACTTCAATTGCAACCCACCGCGGCTATATGTGAAGGTGGTTCTGTTGTATTGCAAGCATTTAGTAGCGGTGATTGTGTTTGGACTCCGACGGCCTATTTGGACAATCCCAATAGTTGTACTCCAGTTGCTTCACCTCCGATTACTACAGAATACACTGTTGTAACTACCAATGAGGAAGGTTGTCAGGCAATTGATCAGATCGTTGTGTTTATTCATAATCCTGGATCCTTAGCTTGTAATAATTTGGTGCAAATTTCTTTGGATGGTAATGGCGAGGCATTTATTTTGCCTGATATGATCCTTGAAGGCATCGATGATGATCTGGAATTATATGGTGTGATGATCACTACCATGGATAATGTGCCAGTTCCAAATCCTGTGACTTGTGCATATATAGGTCAGACCTTGATCGTCAAGGTTTTCGATATGTGCGGACCAAATAGTTGTTGGGGCAAGATTGTCATTGAAGATAAATTGGCACCAGTACTGGAATGCAACAATGTCACTATTGATTGTGACGATACTTATGAACCAGGTCAGAATGGAATTTCATTTCCTAATCTTCTGGTGCTCAATGAGACTGTTTTTGCAATCCCAGGCGTTCCTCATTCCTATAGTACAGCATTATTAGATAATTGTGGTCCAGTGACTTTGAGCTATATAGATCAAGTAATCGCAACAGATTGCAGTGGTCCTTATTGGGCTACTCGTTTGAGAACTTGGACTGCAACAGACCCTTCGGGAAATAGCAGCAGTTGTGTTCAGTCGATTTTCGTGTTACGAACAGATATCGATGACATTGTTACTTCTGGAAATTACGATGGATCCGACCATCCAATGTTGAATTGCCAGGGAAGCTGGGATGTAAATGGCAACAACTATCCTGATCCAAGTGAAACTGGATTCCTAACGGGCTTGGGCTGCAATCTGCAAGGAACTTTCAATGATGTTGTGATTCCGATTTGTCCTGGAAGCTTCAAAGTGGTTCGCTATTGGACTGTCCTTGATTGGTGCACTGGTAATATCCAAACTTTCATTCAATTGATCAAAGTCCTGGATAATGTAAGCCCAAGCATTCAATGTCCAGCAAATCTTACAGTTTCTACGGACCAATTCTCTTGTAAATCCACCTTCACGTTTCCATCAGTGATTGTTTCTGATATTTGTTCTGAACCAGTTTCTGTGCAGATAAATGGCCCTGGATTCCAGATAAATCAGAATGGAGGCTTGGCACAGAATATTCCGATTGGCGAGCATACCGTAGTATATACGGCTACTGATGCTTGTGGAAATACAGCAAGCTGTTCAGTCCATTTGAGTGTCAGAGACGAGATCAAACCAGAAGCAGTTTGCGATCAACACACAACTGTTGCGCTATTGCAAAATGGAACAGCACGTGTATTTGCGGGCACCTTTGATGACGGCAGTTATGATAACTGCTCCATCGATAGTTTTGTCGTCCGTCGGATGAATCCGGTACCTGCATGTGGTATCGATACCAAGTTCCGCAAGTATGTTGACTTCTGCTGCGCAGACGTTGTTAGCTCACCAGTACAAGTAGTATTCCGTGTGTATGACAAGAGTGGAAACTTCAACGAGTGTATGGTATTCGTAACAGTACAAGACAAAACACCACCGGTGATTGTATGTCCACCGAATATCACTATCGACTGCGATTATCCATTTGATGTATGGGATCTTACAGGCTTTGGTTCAGTACGCAAATTGGAATCTGAGCGTAAAAACATCTGGTTGAGAACTAAGAAATTAGTGTTCTTGC
>JBDSUZ010000358.1:0-12803 GCA_039927395.1 Saprospiraceae bacterium
TATCTATTGCATTGTTAAATTCAAGCAAGATTTCAGCTTCAGTCGGGCGATCGGTATTAGTCGGAATTCTTTGCATCTACGCATTCCTAATTTATCAAAGAAGAGAAGTGTGGTCTGATAGTATTCACTTATGGACTGAAGCCATCGAGCGAGAGCCTAAAGGGCCAGTTCCTTATAACAATCGCGGGGCCTCTTATTTCGAAGAAAATCAAACTGATGCAGCTTTGCTTGATTTTCAGAGCGCAATTGCAATTAGTCCTGAATACACTAATGCTTTATTCAATCTGGGAAATGCTGAAGCTAAGAAGGGATTGTATCCACAGGCAATTTTGCATTTTGACAAGGCGATCGCACTGAAGCCAAACTACAAAAACGCTTGGCGCAATCGCGGCAATTGCAAACATATGTTAGGCAATGATGCCGAAGCTTGTGCTGATTGGAATGAGGCAAAAAATCAGGGACATCAAGGTGTTGATAGGGCATTGAGCCTTTACTGTCACTAGACGAGTTGTCGAGCAACACTCTTAACTGCTTCAGCCACTTTATAGGCTACTCTCACATCAAAAGAAGAAGGAATAATCGAATCACGACTGATCACATCTACACAACTTGCGATGGCGTATGCTGCTGCTAGTTTCATCGCAGGCGAAATGGATTTGGCGCGAATATCTAATGCTCCTCTGAAAATCCCGGGAAATCCCAGCACATTATTTACTTGATTAGGTAAATCACTACGACCGGTGGCTACAACAGCGGCACCGGCTGCATAAGCAAGGTCTGGCATAATCTCAGGAATCGGATTTGCAAGTGCAAATATGATCGGATCCTTTGCCATCGACTTGATATGTGATTCTTCCAAGATATTGGCAGCGCTAACACCTATAAATACATCGGCATCTCTCAAGGCATCGCGCAGATCCCCAATTTGATTGAGGTGATTAGAATAACTAAGTGCCAATTGCTTGACCGTATTGAGGCCAGTTCGCCCTTGATGCAAAATGCCCGTACTATCGCAGATGATTACTTCTTTGACTGGCGTGCAAATGCCCGAATCATAATGATCGACGCAGCGCAATAGTCGAGTAATGGCAATACCGGCAGCTCCTGCCCCATTGATAACAACTTTAAGGTCTTTGAGATTTCTTCCGGTCAATTTGCAGGCATTGATCAGTCCGGCCAATACCACAATAGCTGTACCGTGCTGATCGTCGTGGAATACGGGAATTCCGATCTCTTGCAATGCTTGTTCAATATAAAAACAATTGGGAGCAGCGATATCTTCAAGGTTGATTCCGCCAAATACAGGAGCGATCAATTTGACAGTCTGAATGATCAGATCTGGATCCTGTGTATCGAGACAAATAGGAAATCCATCAATGCCAGCAAACTTTTTGAACAACATGGCTTTGCCTTCCATCACTGGTAAAGCTGCTTGAGGTCCGATATTTCCCAAACCCAGCACGGCTGATCCATCAGTTACGATGGCGACTGTATTTCCTTTGATGGTATATTCGTAGATAGCCTCTGGGTGAGCTGCGATAGCCATACATGGAGCTGCAACACCCGGAGAATAGACTATCGCCAGATCCTCTTTTGTATCGACCTCCATCTTGGAGCTGACTTCTATTTTGCCCTTAAATTTACTGTGAAGTGCAAGGGCCTCATCAAAATAATTATTCATAAAATCACCAAAATCAGGATTCAAAGATACACGGATTAGCATATTATCCTTTAGTGTAGGGCATAATCGTCGATTTGTAACAAATTTTTTTTTAACAAATACAATAAAATTTAACTTTACAAATAATTAACTTAGAACAAAATACGTATCTTCCCAAAATGATATAGTATCGTCACCCTCTAAACTTTAGTATATGAAATTGCTGAAAACTCTTTGTGTAATCTGCTGTCTTCTGAGCTTCCAAAATGTGCATGCCCAACTCATGCCATCAGGCACTTGGATGGTAGGTGGATCGATTGGAATTAGTAGCGTAAAAAACGGTGAAGCCGACGCGGTCAACAGCCTTGAATTTGCACCAAGTTTTGGTTTCTTCTTCCTCAACGGAGTAGCGATCGGGATCAATGCTTATTTTTCAGGTAATGATCTCATCCGCACTGCTGGCGGTGGTCCTTTTCTAAGAGGATATCTTTTCAAAGGACTTTTCCTGGAAGGCGAATATGGCTATCTAAATACCAAAATAGATGGTCTGGATGATAATATCATTACCTCCTATGCCCAATTAGCTCTGGGATATACTCATATGCTTAACGAAAGTGTAGGCTTAGAACCAAAGGTATACTATTCAATCGGCTTAGGCGATAGTGACGGCACTACAGAATTTGGTCTTAGTATCGGCATTCAAGCGTTCCTTAACAGGAATTAAAACAAGGAAGCAAATTGGTATTTGCTTCGCACTTCAACCTTTATTTAACCTAAATCTTTCGAGATATGAAACAGTTATTGTTCCTTGTTTTTGGATTATTCTTGACCGAGATGGCCAGTGCACAGACAGTTGCTCAAGGCGCTTGGATGGTAGGTGGCTCTGCCGGTTTTTCGAGCAAGAAATTTAAAGACGTTGATGGTTCTCACACCGAGATATCTATCGCTCCAAATGTTGGTTATTTCGTTATCGATAACCTTGGAGTCGGATTGGCCGTGGCCATTTCAAGTTTCAAGGATACCGACGAAGATGCCTTTACTGCCTGGTCCTTGGGCCCTTTTGTTAGATATTATGTGATTGCAGGCTTGTTTCCTGAGATAGCAATGGGTATCAATGGCAATAATGTTGAGGGATCTGAAACTACATTATCACTTAGACCCGCCATTGGGTATAGCATATTTCTCAACAAGTCTATCGCTCTTGAACCTAAATTGTACTACGATCTTGGCTTAAGCGATGTCAATAAGGACATTGGAGAATTTGGTCTTTCTATTGGAATTCAAGCATTCCTCGGAAGAGAATAAGATTCATTCTTAAGAATTATGAAAAGCTCCGTTCTCACGGAGCTTTTTTTTTGTTTAGAAATACACTGATTAATACAACTAAAGTTAGCAGCTAAATGCGCGATCTAGCTAATCAAAATCTACAATTTGATTGTTACAGTATCAATTCTTAGGAGCTTGCTCACCCCCTTAACGGACATGGGAAGACCCTATTTAAATCATTTACCAATATAGCACCACTTCTTATGAAACCAGATATCGGTATCAAACCAGAAAACCTAAAAGCGGTTTGCGATGCATTAAACATCTCCCTCGCTGACCTTCATGTACTTTATATCAAGACCAGACACGCGCATTGGAATGTGGAAGGCCCTGATTTTCATGCGAAGCACATTTTCTTCGAGGAACAATACAAAGAGCTAGCTGATATTATCGATCAGGTAGCTGAGAGGATTCGCTCCTTAGGACAACCAGCCGCAGCGACCATGGGAGATTTCCTAAAACTGACTCGACTCAATGAGAAATCGCGCAAAACCAATGACAGTCAGGGATTCATCAAGGAATTACTTGAAGATCATGAAGGCATCATCAAATACTTGCGTGGCTTGATTGATCCATTTGCGGACAAATATGAAGATGCAGGCACAAGTGATTTCATCACTGGCATCATGGAAATGCATGAGAAAATGGCTTGGATGTTGCGTTCACATCTGGTTTGAGACCGAATCAATGTTCGAAGTAAGAAATCTTCGTTATACAAAGCAGCTTCAGAAGAAATTCTGAGGCTGTTCTTGTTAGTAGACCCATCAGAAAATCTGACGACGTATATTTGAAAATAATTCTCCAACCTATGAGAAATATTCTGTCCCCATTGCTGGTCTTATTGGCATTTTCGCAAATATTCTGTCAAAAAGCTCCAGTCAATCCCACAAGCACAAAGCCTCCCTTTGTTTTGGGAGTCATTGATGAAATTGACTCAAAGCTACTTGCCGAAAAGCGCATTCTCAACATCTATTTGCCGGAAGGCTATAAGGAAAATGGCAAGGAAAAATATCCCGTCATTTATCTACTTGATGGAGGAGCTGATGAAGATTTTATACATGTCGCAGGCATTGTTCAATTCAATAATTTCTCTTGGATTGATCGTGTCCCGAGATCCATCATCGTGGGGATCGCGAATACCGATCGAAAGCGTGATTTTACATATCCAAGCACAATTGCTGAAGACAAGAAATTGGTTCCAGGATCGGGTAAATCATCCAATTTCATCAATTTCCTTGAGACAGAACTACAGCCGTATATTGCCAAGAACTACCGCGCAGGCAAAGACAAAACACTAATTGGGCAATCCTTGGGCGGATTATTGGCGACAGAAATCCTTCTAAAGCGACCACAATTGTTTGACAAATATATTATCATAAGTCCCTCTTTGTGGTGGGACAATGCTTCTCTATTTGATATCAAGTCGCCATTATTTGAAGCCAAATTTGATAAGCAAACAGATGTCTATATCGGGGTCGGAGATGAAGGTTTTGCTCCAGTTACCACTACGCACAACATGCAGGCGGAAGCAACCACACTCTTTGACAAATTATCGCAAAATGAAAGCGGTCATGTAAAAGTCTATTACGACTATTTACCGCAGGAAGACCATGCGACCATATCACATCAGGCAATTTTCAACGCATTTAGAATGCTCTATCCGCAGAACACAAAAAAGTAATATCATGAGAGAATATATTAAGACAAATTCAGAGCATCCGGATTTCCTCGCCATGAATACGGCGCTTGATGCAGAACTACATATTCGAGACGGGGCAGAACATGCATTTTACTCGCAATACAACAAGATCGATAAGATCAAACACGTGATCATTGCCATGGATGAAGGCAAGCCCGTCGGCTGTGGTGCGCTGAAGCCCTATGCCGACGATGTGGTCGAGATCAAGCGCATGTTTGTCAGAGAACCCCATCGCGGTCAAGGTATTGCCTCCTATGTGCTCTCTGCCCTTGAAGAGTGGGCAAAAGATCTCAATTATGGCAAATGCATCTTGGAGACGGGCGTCAATCAACCTGAAGCTATTGCATTATATCACAAGAGCAAGTACACTGTGATTCCTAATTATGGTCAATATCTCAATGCGGCAAATAGTGTTTGTTTTGAGAAGAAACTTGGGTAAATGAAATTGCGTTCAATTAATCATCGCTGGATACAGCCACTAATTTAATGAACGGTTTCTCTTATGATGTCGCTGGTCAATTTGAACAGCTGACCAACGTTACTTCGACCCAGTTCGCTACAGGGAAGACAACAACGATGTGCTGAAGATTCTAGAGGTCTTCACAAGTGTCTACGAGATCCAACACCAAACGCTGCCTAAGATGCACCACTTTATAGTGCAACTCAAGCATGCGGTCGTGTCAGTCAAGCCGATCGACTAAGATCATGAGCCTCCCCACCACGGAGGCTTTTTTTGTTAAATAATAAAGCCTCCCGAAGGAGGCTTTATTACAGTCAATATGGAGAATGGGTTTTAGCAAACACAAATCATAGTAAGGCAGCAGCAGCTGCCATAATCGGTAACAGCATTATCAAATCTAGTATCATAATCTAGCTGAGCTAAATCCATACAGTCCTGCCAATTTGGACTCAATTTATCGGAAAGGCTAGTGTTGTGATCATAATCACCTTGGATTGTAATTACAGTGCCGTTGAAGGTTTCTAAACAAGAGGCTGCAAATGCCATACTTGGCAATATCAACAAAGCCATAAGCATGATTATAAAAAGTAATTTTTTTATAATTTGGATTCTTTAGTCGTTCTATAAACTGCATTGTCAAGCATTTCTTTAGTAATGGACTTATCCATTACTGCAATCTGCTCTTCCTTCGGTAGGGTGCCAATTTCAGGGTATTTAGATACCAATGCTTTTTGGTTTACCATATGCTTAACAAACAAGGTTGCATACCTTTGATCTTGTTCGTTGCCAGCTAAACAATCGATCCAAGCTTGATCGTACTTCTTTCCTGTCGAGGTCAAGCATTCGTGGACTTTCTTTGAATCGTCCATTCCAAATTTTGCGAGATTGTTATTCATCTCCAGACCGCTTTTCACATAATTGGAATAAAGGGCAGACTGGAGCATTTCTGCTTTCCAATCTGTTGAAGATTTTTCACAGCCAGTTAACGTTATGCCAACTAAAAGGAAGGTAGTTAACCCGAAGAGGCATGGAAGTATAAACTTTTTCATTGTCAAAAAAATTAAAAGGTTTAGAAATAAGTAAAAATTTCGGTTGTCCAATATTCGGTGCAACAACCTCTAGTAGATGAAGTTATGTGAAAAAATCAGAAACTTTAACACTTATTTAAAATAATCTCAAGAATAAACTCTCAGTCCGGTTTTTATTTTTCCAGTCCAGTTTTGTTTTGGACTGATTTTTTGCATTTGGACTTGGCAAACCTGGAATCCTCGTCGTGGTAGTCGTGGCGGTTGGTCTTCCGACCTTCTACTTTTTGATTCGGGATCCCCCAGATCCAGTGTGGAACTCGCAAGAGGTCCAGTTCTGGTACCAGCCAAAATGAAAAATGGAAATTTTAGTCTATTGTAGCTCAGTAATAGGCCTACTATTTTTGACACATCTTAGTCATTGAGCGCCAATCTATTGAACAAAAGTTCTATAGATTGTTTGATGGCAATTATAGGCGATTTTTTATAAATTTTTTTTTGATCTAATTAAATTGAGTCCAAATGTACAAGATGACGAGGCGTAAACGGCGCAATATAGATGCCATTATCGCAGCTTCTTTATTGCTTTACTTTTTCATCGCCTGCTTCAATGCATGCAGTCCACCGAAGATCAGCTTACCATCAAAACCATCAAGCTCATCGAGGATACTAACAAATATTAGTTCTGAACCCAAATGAGGGTTTTAGATTCTTCATTCCATCTTGTAATAGGTTAAGCAACTTCGAGGTCATTTTCATCAGCGAATCATTTAAGCTACTTCACATCTTCCTGCGATCTATCTTTAGGAAAGATCTCTCGACACCATGCAGACGAAATTTAGAGCAATTCATCTCATCGCCTATCTCTTATTTTCATTCAATCTATTGGCACAAAATGCCAAACTTCCTGAAGCAACGCTATCAGTAGATCAACTTAGAACCGACCTCCAGTATCTCAAGAAAAATCTTGAAAGCCATCACCCAAACCTTTTTCTGTATTGCTCCAAGGAAAGGCTAGATCACGTGTTTGATACTTTGTCCAATACAATCAAGCAGCCCTTGACCGAACTGCAGTTCTATAAGCACATCACGATACTATCATCCATTATCAAAGACGGTCATACCGTTATGTTGCCAAGTGTTGCGGGCACCGACCTGCACAATTCGCAAAGCAATTTCTTGCCCTACCACATCAGTTTAATTGACAATAGATTGTATTTCGATTTGGTCTGTACAAGTGACAATTTGATTCCAATCGAATCTGAGATCTTAAGCATAAACGGCAGTAGTTCGGCGGAAATCATCCAAACATTAAGCGCCAGAATTGTTCGTGACGGCAACAATACTACCTATCCGATGTGGATATTAAGTCAGTATTTCAGAGAATATTACAGCTACTTTTTCGGACACCCAGATCTATTTACCATTGAGTATAAGACGAAAAATGTAAAGAATCTCGTAGTCATCAAAGCCTTGCCAAAGGACAGCATCAGCTTTTACCGACAGAGTAGATATCCAAGTAGGCTCAAGGAGCCAAAAGCAAATGAGGCAATCACACTAAAGATATCGCCAGACAATAAGGTCGCAACGCTGACAATAAAAGACTTCCATAACGCCATTCTAAAAAAGATGTATCATCAGAATTTCAAAAAGAGCATTGACGCTATTTTTGAGGACTTACAAAGACTGGGCACGCCCAATCTCATTCTTGACCTGCGTGACAATCAAGGCGGAGACATTCCAAATGGCCAATATTTACTTTCTTATCTATTGAAGAATCCATTTACCGTAGTTCAGTCCTACCGCAAAGTCCAAAATGGTGTTCTCAAAGAATGTAGTGGTCAATCCCTGGGAATGTTCAAACCAAAAAACAATGCATTTAAAGGCAAACTTATCGTCCTAATAAATGGTGGTAGTTTTTCCAATACCGGCATTGTCGCTGCTTGCCTCAAACGATACAACAGAGCAACATTTATCGGCGAAGAAACAGGAGGCAGCAACAAGGTCTTGGCCGGCTACACCAAGGATTTCTCACTACCAAACACCAGGATCAGAATCCAAATTCCTACCAGGCAATTTATGCTAGACGAGACGCTACCGCTCCTAGGCCATGGCACCATGCCTGATCATTTACTTGAGCGGAGTTTGAGTGATGTCATTGATGATATGGATGGGGTGATGAGGTATGCGGAGGGAGTGATTAGAGTTGGAGAGTAGTTGAATTAACTTTTGCCGGGAATTGCATACTCGGAATGTATTCGAGAATATCAGGTAGACCTGAAGGCAAAGTGGCGTTTTTGCTAACAATATCACTATATTTGGCTTGATTAATAGTCCATGAAACAGAGAATTTACATTGACACATCAGTAATTGGCGGCTATTTTGATGAGGAGTTTGAAGGGCCACAATCATGCTTTTTGAAAGATTAACTAGGAGCGAAATAATATTTGTGGTATCAGATCTTCTAGATCTTGAGCTGATAAATGCTCCGACTCATGTCCGAGAGCTTTTATTTCAGTATTCAGCAGACAAGTTTGAGCGCGTTGAATTAACTGAGGAAGCAGTTCGACTAGCAGACTCCTACATAGTAGAAAAAGTAGTAGGGAAAACAAGTTTGGAAGATTGTAGGCATATTGCTCTAGCTACCATTTTCAAAGTGGACGTGCTAGCTAGTTGGAATTTTAAACATATCGTGAACCTAGAAAGAATAAAAGGTTACAATTCCGTTAACATGCGACTGGGTTACTCAACACTTGAGATTCGCAGCCCAAAAGACCTTGTGAAATATGGAGAATAAGCGAGAAAAATCATTTGATGCTGTGAAAATGATGCAAAACATTCGGGAAAAGATCAGCGATGAAACAGTAAATATGAGTTTTGATGAGTTAAAAGCTTATATCAAAAAGAAATTAACCGATAGCAAAAGCAAACTTGTTGGAGTGGTGCAAGAAGGTTCGTCGCAAGAGCAATAGAATACTTCAACTATCAATTCCATCTATCAGCCTGACCTATGACAGTCAGATTACCATCAAACAATCGATACTCGACCGTCGATCCCGGCAGCATTACAATTTACTTCAGGTCGCCGCCGGCTAAATCGAAGCGATGGAGCGAAGGGCCGAGTATCGGTTTTACTCTCACTCCCAAAGGAGGCCTCCTTGCTGCAGGCGTAAGCCTCCAGTAGGGATTAATACAGTTGTAGAGATTTTCGTTAAATAGGAATTTACCTTCAGATTCACTTTTTATATTGCCGCAATATTTTATGTTAATAATCTTGAATTCCAAAAGGACACATTTCCAGGAAATCGATCGGTTTTCCTTGCCAAATTCCTTCACCTGAAAGATCTGCCCGTTGCCTCAATTCATCAGACCAACATAAAGCAATCAAATCAACACTTAGCAATTTCCCAGCAATCACCAGATTCCCCCTTCCCCCCACTAGACCAAAAACTGATAAACAAGAATAAGTGCCTATAATAGCGATCAAAACTTTATCGAGTTTGGGAACTTTGCGAAGTAAGAGATTCACACCCCGCAGCTCAAATAATCCCCAGCCATTCAACAAAAGCTTACTATCTTTGTTTAAGTACCAATGACCCAAAAGATCTACATATTGCTTATCGTAATGCTAGGTGTCGCCCTGACGCCAAGCTTAAGCTATGCTTGTGGCTCAAAGTCTGAAAAAAGTTGCTGCAAAAAAGAAGATTCGAAAAAGCAAGAGTCGAAAGATTGTTGCCGTAAGAACAAAAAATGTTGTGGCGATAAAGGCGATTGCGGAGGCAAATGTGGCAGCAAATCGTGCCAATGCCCCGCCCCTACTCTCATTGTAATTGTTCCATTCACTCATGAATTGGAATTTACAAATCATAGTGTGTTAAGCGAAAAGCAAAACTTTTCGCACATAGAAACCTGTCTTTCTTCAGGTTTCTCCTCCATCTGGATACCACCCAACATAGCTTAGTTCCTAAGCTGACAGCCATAGGTATGTCAAATCGAAAGCATACGACGTAGCTTTCCACAGCAGTTTATTTCCCAATTTAATGTTCAAAAGATGAAATCAATATCAAGAGTATTGATAGCACTATCATTGTTGCTATCATACACATCGTGCAATGCACAAATCAAAAATGCCCAAACCGAAACTGTGAAAATTTACGGTAACTGCGGAATGTGCGAAACCTCTATCGAAAAGGCGGGTAACATGAAGAATGTTGCCATGGTAGATTGGGATAACGACAGTAATATGGCTACGATCACTTACGACGCAAAAAAGACCAATCAGGCTGAGATCTTAAAGCGCATTGCTTTAGCGGGATATGATAGCGATAGTTTTCTAGCGCCTGATGATGCTTATGCAAATTTACCGGGCTGCTGCCAATACGAAAGAGTAAATAAGTCTGAAGCAAAAACTGAAGCTCCCACTGTAAAAAAGGTCAGCGCCGACCATTCAACTAATACAATGACGATGGAAACTCCAGCAAGCAATCAATTGACAACAGTTTTTGACAACTATTTTGCTCTAAAAGATGCCCTGGTGCAAACCAATGGAGCAATGGCGTCCGAAAAATCAAAGGCATTGTTGACTTCAATCAAAGGTGTGCAGATGGACAAGCTCTCAGCGGATGTACATATGGTTTGGATGAAAGTCCTTAGCGACTTACAAGAAGATGCAGCGCATATAGCTGACACCAAAGATATATCGCACCAAAGGGACCATTTTATGAGCTTGTCCAAAAATATGTATGCTCTGATGAAAGTATCAAAATACGAACAACCCGTTTACTATCAATTTTGTCCGATGGCAAATGATGGTAAAGGTGCAAATTGGTTGAGCAAGGAGAATGCAGTAAAAAATCCTTACTACGGATCTCAAATGTTGACCTGCGGCAAAACAGTAGAAACCATTCAAAAACCTTCAAACAAGTAAAATGAAACACACAATCTCAATTTCGATCTTAGCATTACTTTTTAGTATTAATGCGTTTGCCCAAAAAGCTGTTTACTTAACGGTAAAACACAAATTGGGTGTAAATTCCTTTGCCTTCAATCAGGCTGCAACAAATGACCTAGGTAACAATCTTTCTGTGACCAGAATAGATTATTACATGTCAAATTTTGCTATTATTCATGATGGAGGTCAAATTCTAAACCTTCAAGATACCGTTATGGTACTTGCCAAAGGGTCAAAAAATGTGGTAAGGAATTTAGGCACCTATGATGTAACTGATGTGGAAGGTATTAAATTCTCGATTGGCGTACCACAAAAATACAATCATACCGACCCCTCTCTATACGGTCCATTAAATCCTCTGTCACCTCAATCTCCCTCAATGCAATGGGGCTGGACAGCAGGATATCGATTTGTAGCTATTGAAGGAAAGGCAGGATCCAACTTAACCACGAACTATCAAATGCACGGTTTAGGAGATGCCAACTACTTTTCACAGACACAAATGGTGCCTGCGATTGCAGATGGAGATGATCTCTATATCAATCTAGATGCAGATTATACACAAGCTGTGAAAGGAATTAATGTTACTTCAGGCCCTATTGACCATGGAGTAAACGCAACTGATTTGACGGTTTTACAGAACTTCAGAGACTTTGTATTTTCCGAAGGCACTGGATTGACAAACAGCATTAATTCTGATGCAAATGATCATGGTATTTCTGTCTATCCAAATCCAAGTAAAGGAGATATCTATATTGAAAACTCAAGTTCGACTAGCCAAGTATCAAGCATCGAAATACTAGATTACACAGGAAAATCGCTTTCAAAATCCAAACTTCAAAACGCTACGATCAATAAGATCAATATTCCATTCTGTGGAATGCACATAATTGTTTTAAGAACAGATGCTGGAGAGGTGATTACTCAGAAAGTACTAATTGAATAAATCGATCATGAAAAACCTTTGGGTATTAATTCTAATTGTTATTGCAATATCAATTTTTGCGTGTAGCAAAGATCCAAAGATTGATTTGGATGAGCAACTTATGTTAATACCTGAAGGTTTTCCTTCGATCAACTTTCCTGATGGCAATGAATTTACCAAAGAAAGATGGCTTCTCGGTAAAAAACTATTTTATGACAAGAGATTGTCAAAAAGCAAAAGCATCAGTTGTGGCTCTTGTCATAAACCTGAATTGGCCTTTAGCGACAATGTTGCTTTGAGTGATGGTGACAATTTCGAAAAAGGTACTAGCAATGCACCTAGCTTAGTAAATGTGGCTTATCATCCATATTACACGAGAGCGGGAGGTATACCTACATTAGAAATGCAAATCTTGGTGCCTATTCAGGAGCACAATGAATTCAATCATAATATAGTGGACATTGCGATGGAGTTAGATGCCGATTCCGAATATCATCGAAATGCCTTGGAGTCCTATAATCGAGATTTTGACCCTTATGTGTTAACCAGAGCTTTGTCCAATTTTGAACGAAGTCTTATAAGTGGGAATAGCCGCTTTGACATGTACTATTATCAGGGCAAAAAGAATGCAATTTCCGCGGGTGAAATAAGAGGGCTTAATCTCTTTATGAGCACTAAAACTAATTGCTCTCAATGTCATTCCGGATTCAATTTTAGCAATTATACGTTTCAAAACAATGGTTTATATGAGAGCTA
>JBDSUZ010000359.1:0-3507 GCA_039927395.1 Saprospiraceae bacterium
AAAAAGCAACTGTGCTGTTTGACAAAATAGCGGAGCTAGGCATCATCCAGCCAGGTAAGAGCGAGAAAGAAGTCAACGAGGACATCTATACACTGGCAAAGGAAATGTTTGGCGTCGAGAAATACTGGCATAAGCGTATTGTGAGAGCAGGCGCAAATACCCTGCGGCCCTATGATGACAATCCACCTGATTTGGTGATACAGGAGGATGATATCCTTTTTCTGGATTTTGGACCGATATTTGAAGATTGGGAAGCGGATTTTGGGAGGACTTTTGTGCTGGGCAATGACCCGTACAAACTCAAGCTGCAAGCGGATATCGAAAAGGCTTGGTACGAAGCAAAGGCATGGTATGATCAAAAAACTAGCCTGACTGGTGCTGAATTTAACGATTACATATACGAGCTTGCAAGAACCTACGGATGGGTATATGGCGGCCAACTTGGGGGTCATCTAATTGGTCAATTTCCACACGAAAGACTGGAGCCAAAAAACTACGGATTATATATCCATCCCGAAAATCACAATGATATGTTCCTGCCCGATGCCGATGGCAACAAAAGGTATTGGATTCTTGAAATCCATTTTGTCGATTACGAGCGCGAAATTGGTGGCTTCTTTGAACAGTTGCTGAACTAGTAAAGATATCAATTATTGGAAATGGATCGATTTGAATTTTTCAACTTATTTCACAGCCTTGATCAGAGTAATTATGAGCTGCTCACCGCAGGTTTGAAGCATTTGTCAAAAGATTGCAAATGAAAAATACCTGGCTGGATAGAAATGAATACCCATTCGAATCAAACTACTTTGACATCGAGGGGCAGAAAATGCATTATATCGATGAGGGCAAAGGAGAGACAATACTATTTGTGCATGGCACGCCTTCCTGGAGTTTTGATTTCAGACATATCATCATTGCCTTGCGGAGCAAATATCGATGCATCGCTATCGATCATATCGGCTTTGGACTGTCAGACAAACCAGCACAATTTGATTACGAAACCGCAAGTCATAGTCGTCGATTAGCGACATTTATCGATCACATTCAGCTCAAAGACATCACATTGGTCGTCCATGATTTCGGAGGGCCAATAGGACTGAATGTCGCATGCAAATCTCCCAATTTATTCAAGCGACTAGTCATCATGAACTCATGGTTGTGGAACAGTCAAAATGATCCAGACTATATTAAAATGAAAAGCGTCCTGAAGAGTCCGCTGCTTTCTTTCCTGTACCACTATTTCAATTTCTCCGCAAAATATCTCCTACCTGGCTCATTTGGTGACAAGAAGCTCTCCAATCAAATCCTGAAACAATATACCGGACCACTTTCTAGCCGCGAAGAACGATCTGGCACAGTCGCCTTTGCTCGTTCCCTGCTAAATGATCAGGAATGGTTTGAATCAATCTGGGAAAAAGCTGATGCCATCGCCGGCAAGCCCACGCTGTTGATTTGGGGCATGAAAGACAAGTTTGTCAAGCCTTCATATCTACTCAAATTTCAGTCGCGCTTCCTCAATTCCACCACCATCGAACTTGCCACATGCGGGCATTTTCCGCAAGAAGAGGAGCCGAAACTTGTTGCCCAAGCTATTTTGGCCCATCTGCAGGACGCTCAATAAGTTCAATTGCCTTGCAAAATAGTTTAGCTACTTTTGAATTCAGGACTAATAAATTTTCCGAAGAGAAATCCCGAAAGTCTTCACATAAACAAACAAGAATATGGATGAGGAAATAAAAACGGCATTGCTCAGGGTGATCCCCTTTCTCATCGTGATTGTTGTAATAGGCATTCGCATCCGATTGAAAAAGGTTGACCCCATAGATATCGGACTCAACAAACCAAGCTCCTACCCGCGCTTTTTCGCTTGGATATTTGGATTCTTGGCCTTAGTGCTCCTTATCGAATTTGTACTGTTCGATATGGGTATTTTGGAAATAAGGCATTTCGATCATCCCTTGTTTTCGTCCATAATACGTATTGTTGGCGCGGTAGTTTTGGCACCTATTGCTGAAGAAATGATATTCCGCGGCTTCATTTTGAACTTACTGCGCAAAAAGATTTTGAATTTCAATTTTGCCATATTAATTCAGTCGATCATCTTTGTGCTATTGCACAACTTCACCTACGAAAACACTTTAAGCTCCAATATCGGGATAGCCCAAAGCCTCATGGATGGCTGTTTATTTGGCTATGCAAGGTATTACACTAAATCCCTTTACACTCCAATTGCAATGCATATGACTGGCAATTTAATTGCTACGATTGAGCGATTAATCTTTTGAATATGAAAATTTACGCCGAGACCGACCGTCTAATATTGAGGGAAATACTACCAGAAGATGAAGCTGGATTTTTTGAAATGGATTCAGATCCCGAAGTACACAAATACCTGGGCAATAATCCAGTTACCAGTATCGAACAAATCAGGGAAGTCATCAAAATGATCCGTCAGCAATATATCGACAATGGTATTGCGCGCTGGGCAATGATAGAAAAGAGTTCAGGCCATTTTGTTGGTTGGTCAGGCCTCAAACTAGTCAAAGAGATGCACAACCAACATATAAATTATGTGGATCTCGGTTACCGCCTGCTCCGCAAATATTGGGGCCACGGTTACGCCACAGAGTCCGCCACTGCCGCCAGAGACTACGCTTTTCAAACAATGAACTTGACAGAACTAATCGGCGTCACCGATTCTGGCAATCTTGGTTCACAAAATGTGCTAACAAAAATCGGCTTCCAATTTGTCGAGCAATATGAGGAGGATGGGATGGTGTTGAATTGGTATAGGTTGAGAGTCGCTTCGCTCCTTTTTGATGATTTGATGATTTGATGATTTGATGAGTTGATGAAAGTCGCTGCGCTCTGTTTAGTTGCTTAGTCGCTTAGTTGTTTAGCTGAATCAATCGAAAAAACCGCTGCGCTCCGATGATTCGATGATCTGATGATTTGATGAGTTGATGAAAGTCGCTTCGCTCTGTTTAGTTGCTTATTCGCTTAGTTGTTTAGCTGAATCAATCGAAAAAATCGCTGCTCTCCGATGATTCGATGATTTGATGATGCGATGAGGGTCGCGGCGCTCTGTTTATTTGCTTAGTCGAGGAGTTGCAAACTTTACAAACTCCATACTCGCAAACTCGCAAACTTGCAAACTCGCCAACTTCCATACGCCCTAAGCCGTAGGCCATAAGCCATTTTTCCAGAACCCAATACCAAGCACCCAGAACCTTTTTTTGATCAGTCCAGCAGATCGCATTTGGCTGTTTCCCTATGCCATACGCCCTAGGCCAGACGCCATAAGCCTTTTCGGTTCCTTTGATTCTCCTTACTTTTTTGTCCAAGCCACAAAAAAGTAACAAAAAAAGGCGTCATCCATCCGGCTACCCGAATCTTAACGCCAATTTACTCGCGAAATCGCTACGTCTGAAAAACTCCTCCCTTCGGTCGTCAGACAGTTCCAGCCGCTTAACGCGATTTAGCGGCAAATTGGCTAATTCGACT
>JBDSUZ010000360.1:0-2644 GCA_039927395.1 Saprospiraceae bacterium
TCAACAACGACCTGATACACTATGGGCCGGTACTGGCGAAAGCAATATGCGCAATTCGGTATCAATCGGAAATGGTATCTATCGCTCGACAGACGCAGGCGAAAGCTGGCAGTTGAAAGGCTTGGAAAAATCTGAACATATCAGCAGGATTGTCCTTCATCCAAAGAATCCCAAAATATTATTTGCGGCAGTTCCTGGTGCCCTTTGGAGTGATTCAGAAGATCGAGGACTATACAAATCGGAAGATGGCGGCGAAACTTGGACAAAATCGCTCTATATCAATGCAAAAACTGGTTGTGCAGAAGTCCTGATCGATCCCAACAATCCCGATATTATGTATGCATCGACCTGGGAATTTAGGCGGACTCCCTATGCATTTCAGTCCGGAGGACCGGGCAGTGCATTGTATAAAAGTAAAGACGGAGGTGTGACTTGGAACAAACTTACGAATGGTTTGCCTGCACCACCATTTGGGCGAATAGCCATGACCTTGGCTCCTACTGCTCCCGACAATTTGTTTGCAATCGTTGAAACAAATAATACAGCGCTTTACATCTCCTCAGATCAAGGCGAACATTGGAAGCAACAAAGCTCCACCAACAACGTATGTGCTCGTCCTTTTTATTTCAGCACATTAGTCGTCGATCCCAAAGATCCCAAGCGAGTCTATCGTCCGTCCTACAGCCTGTCGATCAGTTCCGACGGAGCCTATTCATTTATCGAACCTGGTTATGGTTCAGGAGGCGTACATTCTGATCATCACGCATTGTGGATTGATCCCAACAATACAAGTCATATGTATTTGGGCACTGATGGCGGCGTGTATGAGTCAAAAGACAAAGGCAACAATTTCACATTTTTGACCAATCTTCCCGTCAGCCAGTTTTACCATGTCGCTATAGACCAACAAGAGCCATACAACATATATGGAGGGCTCCAGGACAATGGTAGCTGGCAAGGTCCATCAAGTAAATCGGGTGGAATCAAAAATGGCGATTGGCTTGAACTATTTGGCGGTGATGGATTTTGGGTAATTCCAGATTTGAATGAAACTGATATCGTATATGCTGAATATCAAGGCGGCAATATGGCAAGAGTCAACAAACGCACTCATGAGTCACAATCTATTAAGCCATTTCAAATAGCAGGTGAGGAAAAACTGCGCTTCAACTGGAATACTCCTATCGTACCTAGTCCGACGAATCCTAAGCGACTGTATGCCGGATCACAATATTTATATCTATCCCACAATCAAGGCAGGGATTGGACCAAAATATCCAAAGACCTTACAACCAATGACAAGAAGAAACAAGAACAGGAAAGTTCAGGCGGGCTTACTGTTGATAATTCCTCTGCCGAAAACCACTGTACGATATTTACCATCGCTGAATCTGTGCTTGATTCCAATACGATCTATGTGGGAACTGATGATGGCAAATTGCAAAAAACAAGTGATCAAGGCAAAACTTGGCAAGATTTGGCATACGCAGGTGCTGGAATTCCTGCTGGTACATGGGTAAGTAGTATCGAACCAAGTCGCTATGACAAGAATGTTGTCTATGCCACATTTGACAATCACTCCTATGGCGACCACAATACCTATCTGGCTGTCAGTCGGGATGGCGGACTAAAATGGGAACGCATACATAATTCAGATTTCACAGGATATGCACACAAGATCAGAGAGGATCTAAAGCAAAAGACTCTACTGTTTCTTGGTACCGAAATGGGATTATTTATCAGTACAGATGGCGGCAAAAACTGGGCACGGTACAAATCCTCCTTCCCAGAATATGCTTGTGTCAGGGATCTAGCGATCCATCCTAAGACCAATGATCTGATCGTCGCCACACATGGTCGGGGCATTTACATCGTAGATGATATATCGACGCTGCGCCAATTGACTCCCGAAATTATGGGTAGCAATGTCGTCGTAATGGAAAGCCGTCCTGTAGTCGTCAAAAGTACTGGTCAAATGACCAATGGATTTGGCCAGGCAGGTGAATTTGTCGGGAGCAATTATACTGAAGATGCCTGCATCACATATTACCTAAAAGATCGAGTCAATTCAGGCGATGTCAAAGTGGAAATATATGACAATACTGGCAAATTTCTCTACGACTTACCGGGCACCAAGCGCAAAGGAGTCAACAAGGTATTCTGGAATATGAGGATGAAGCCGCCAAAAGCATCCAATACCGGTGCAGGATTTGATATGGGCGCCTTAATGTCGCCACTAGTAGATCCAGGTGAATATCGCATCAAACTACGTGTAGATACGATGGTATATGAAGGAAAATTGGTATTGCTCGAGGACCCAAAATCACAGCATTCGGCTGAGGACAAAGCGATCCAGAGAAAGACCGCCAAGGAATTGATGGGTATGGTGTCGCAATTGAATTTTTCAGCACAAAATATCGTCAAAGTCAAAGAGGGATTGAATGCCAATATTCCAAAAATAAAAAATAGCAAAGACCAGAAAGTGCTTTCAACTTATGAAAATGAGCTGGAGGTAATCCGCAAAAAAATGTTGGCTACCAAAGAAAGCAAAGGCATCACAGGTGAAGAACAATTGCGTGAAAAATTGAGCGCGCTGTATGGCGGTGTTTGCAGTTACGATGGGCGGCCATCTGGCTATCAATTG
>JBDSUZ010000361.1:0-35666 GCA_039927395.1 Saprospiraceae bacterium
GTAATTGTGTCTAGTTCTCCGATCGAGGACCTTCAGATAATATTTGATGAGCTAAATCCAAAATTCGTGTGTCTTCAATGTTCACGATTCCTCCTTCGGGGCCGGGCTGAACATGGATGCCTGCAGAATGGCCGTCCTCGTAATGATCACCTCCAAAATAGTTTCGCACTGTTTGAGCATCAATTTGCAATGTTTGGGCAATGCGTGAAATACTTCCCTCAGGAAGCAGATGCTTGATCTTCCGCAATTCATCGAAAGTCAAATTCATAAGCTGTTTTTTAAGGAGTTAAAAACAATTTTCTGAAAGACAATGTACGAATCTGAGAATCAAAAGCGAATTTTTTGGAAGGAAAATATTGGGTTATTTTATTTAATAAAATAGCAAAGTAGGGCAGTTGCTAAAAGCAATCCTACCCAAATGATTGGCAAAGTATTGATATGTAACTGCTTAGGAAAGAACAGTTTCTACTGCGGTCAATGGTAAATTGAATGCTTCCGCTACTCCTTTGTAAACAACTTTTCCTTGAACGACGTTGAGCCCTTTGCGGAGCTCTTCACTATCAGAGCAAGCTTTCTTCCATCCCTTATTGGCCAATTGAATGGCGTAAGGCAAAGTTGCATTAGTCAAAGCAACAGTTGAAGTGAAAGGAACGGCTCCTGGCATATTAGCCACGCAATAGTGGACGATACCATCGATGACAAAAGTTGGATTTTCGTGAGTAGTTGGCTTGCATGTTTCGATACAACCTCCTTGATCCACTGCTACGTCGACAAGCACAGTTCCAGGACGCATTTCCTTAAGCATATCTCTAGTGATCAGATGTGGAGCTTTGGCTCCTGGGATCAAAACAGCTCCAACAACCAAGTCGGTTTCTGGGATCAGCTTGCGGATATTGTATTCATTGGAATAAAGCGTAGTCACATTGGCTGGCATCACTTCTGACAAGTAACGCAGACGTGGCAAGCTGATATCCAAAATGGTTACCTGAGCACCTAAGCCTGCTGCCATTCTCGCAGCTTGCATTCCTACTATTCCGCCGCCCAGCACCAATACATTGCCCGGCTGAACGCCAGGTACTCCGCCCAAAAGAACACCACGTCCTCCAGCAGGTTTTTCAAGGTATTTAGCTCCTTCTTGCACAGCCATACGACCTGCTACTTCTGACATTGGGATAAGCAGCGGCAATGCGCCTGCTGAATCTTCCACTGTCTCATATGCGAGGCAAATGGCACCGCTTCCAATCATCGCATGCGTTAAAGGCTCATAGGATGCAAAGTGGAAATAAGTGAATAGCAATTGATCCTTTTTGATCAGAGCGTATTCAGATTCGATCGGTTCTTTGACCTTGATGATCATCTCGGCAACTGAATATACATCTGCAATTGTCGGCAAGATCGCGGCCCCCGCTGATTCATATTCGGCATCTGGGAAACCACTTCCTACTCCAGCATTTGTCTGCACATATACCTGGTGACCACGGCGAACCAATTCGATGGCTCCGGCAGGTGTTAGGGCTACGCGATTTTCACTTGATTTGATTTCCTTTGGTACTCCGATGATCATATGTGTAGGTATTTGTAAATGCTTGGAATGAGTGTTTTAAAAAGCCGCACGAAAGTAAGCATTCTATCCAAAGTTGTCAAATATTCATTCTTCAGCTTCGCTAAATTTTACTTGCTCCAGGCTCAGATAATATTCCTCGTATTTGGCCAAAAGCCCCCTATATTCGAGCTTCATAAATTTAGCACATGAAAAACCACCCTTGGCACAACGTCGATCCACAATTGGACGAAGAGGGATTGATATACGGCATCATCGAGATTTCGAAAGGATCCAAAGCAAAATATGAACTTGACAAGGAAACTGGACTCTTGAAACTGGACAGAGTCTTGTATTCCTCTGTAGTCTATCCGATCAATTACGGATTTATTCCACAGTCGCTTTGCGGAGATGGTGATCCTTTGGATATTCTCATTTTGAGTCAGGTTTCAATTCAACCATTCTGCCTTGTTAGAGCAAGAGTCATTGGAGTGATGGGCATGTTGGATAAGGGCGAGGCCGATGACAAAATTATCGCCGTTGCAGCAACGGATCCAAGTGTCAATCACATACATGACATCAGCGAGTTGCCAGCACATCAGATCGCCGAATTGCAGCAATTCTTTAGAGACTACAAGATTCTCGAAAAGCGTGAAATCAAAGTGAGCGATATGCAGTCCAAAGCTGTGGCATTACAGATCATTCAGGAGAATTTTGAGGAATATGAAAGGGAGTTCAGGGTTCAGAGTTAAGGGTTAAGAGATTTAGGAATTGTCAAATTCGATCAATTCAAATCCACAATTGTCATTCGGGTCTCTCAGGTCCTTCAAAGTGCAAAATGGCTTATGGCGTAAGGCCTATGGCGTAAGAAAACAGCCAAATGCGATCTAATCGACCAATTAAAAAGGGGGTTCTGGGTACTCGGTCCTAGGTTCTGGAAACAGCCAAATTGAAAATTGAAAATTGGCTTATGGCTTATGGCATATGGCCTAAGGCCTAGGGAAACAGCCAAAATGTATCTTCTCGAATAATCAACTCATTATCAAATCCGAGCGCGGCGAGGGCAGCGAGGGCAGCTTTTTCCATTTTCCTTTTCCATCCTTAATCATCAACTCATCGCATCATCGAATCATCGGAGCGCAGCGACTTCGTCAGTGGTTTCAAACCCTGACGAAGTTTGTATGGTAGGTAGAGCGATCGATACGAATTTACTTTTCCAAAGTTTCAAACTTTGGAAAAGTTTATCGATTAATGCCTTTCGCTCTCTGTTATTTTAATTCTTTTCACCTTCTTTACTTTTTTGTCCCAGCCACAAAAATGGCTTTGAGCTCAAAAAGGTGCACATTGAAGGACCTGCAGGACGCGAATGACAATGGAGAAGTCGAATTGATTGAATTTGCCTTTCCACCACCTAGGACCCAACGCCTAGCTCCTCTTCTTGATGAGTCGCTTAATCGTTTAGTTGAAATAGCCAAATTGAAAATTGGCTTATGGCATATAGCCTAAGGCCTAGGGAAACAGCCAAAATCAAAAGCGGCGTTGGGCTTTAGGTTATGGAATTGATAATTGTTAATGTCCTAGGAGTCCTAGTTGTACTTCAAAGATGTCAAAACTCCCGATTCTCCCAAAACTCCAGATTCTCCCTTAACTGGGAGCGCAGCGACTTTCAACTCATCAAATCATCTAGTTTCTCCCTAATCATCTTTCTCTCCACCGCCGAATGAGTAAGCTCCATGGCCCGCTCATAATCTATTGTGGCTTCAGCATTTCGATTTATTTTTGAATGGATTTCACCGAGGAGACTGTGATATAGATAGTATGATTCAAGTTTTTTATTGTCCTTAATTGAGGATAGCATTTGCAAGGCATACTCCGGTCCATTCAACTGATAAACTGCGATAATTCTATTTAACTCAGCGATTGGGGAAGGCGCTATTTTGCAAAGCAATTCATAGAAGCCAATAATGCGCTCCCAATTGGTTTCATCGAAAGTAGTAGCGTGGCAGTGTTCAAAAGCGATCGCGGCCTCAAGATGATAATTGCTGATGGATTCGCCATATGAGGCCTTTTCCAAGTAATCCATTCCAACTTGAATCAACTGCTTATTCCAAATACTTCGGTCCTGCTTTGGAAGCAGAATGATCGCTCCATCTGCACTGAGACGACTTTCAAGTCTGGCAGAATGGAAGCAAATCAAGGCCAATAAAGCATAGGCTTCAGGGACTCTTGTCAGCTCATTTTCCAACAATAATTGACACAATAGTCTGGATTCATTGATGAGATCCCTGCGAATTAATTCATCTGCCTGAGTCGAATTATATCCTTCATTAAATAGTAAATAGATCGAATTTAAAACGGCATCTGTCCTGATTTTTAAGTCAGCTTGTGTGGGAATTTCTAATTTGATTTTATGCTGCCTGAAAAATTCCTTTGTGCGGTATAATCGCTTAGAAACTGTTTCTTCAGTTGTAAGGAAAGTCTTTGCGATCTCGGCGGTACTGAAACCGCAAAGTGTCTTTAGAATTAGGGTGATTTGGCTTTCTTTTGAAATGTCCTCATGGCAGCAGGCAAACATCATCCGAAGCATATCATCGTTTACAAGCTCTTCACGCCACAGGTTGTCCATCGTTGTGCTCAGAGTGTATTCTGATTTTAAGAGCGCCCTTTCGTTGTCGTTGAAATCAAACTGGGTTGAAAATTTGTTTCGGCGGATAACGTCGATCGCTTTGTTTTTCGCCACGCGAAATAGCCAGGCAGCAGGATTATCGGGCAAGCCTTTGAGGCGCCAAATCTGTAGTGCATCGATGAAGGTCTGTTGAACGACATCTTCTGACAATTCAAGATTGTCTATACCGAAGATTTTGGTCATAACAGATACCATTTTTCCTGATTCATGCCGGAACAAATGATCTGTGATCTTATCTACTTGCTGAGAATGGTCTTGCACTTTTAGGCTTGCTTCCTCGCGTTATATGGCCTTCATACGGTTATTCTTTGGATTGTGCTCGAGTTCGCAAAGTCCCAAGAATTCCATCAATGGCGGAACATACATCCCAAATCGACCGCGTAGTCCTTTCTTCAGGCCATACCAACCACCAACCGGATTATCTTCGGATCGTCCCCATGATTCAACCGTTCCTTCTTTGGCAGGTTTTTGTTCATCAGCGCTGCCAAGATCCATCCAATCACCGTGTTCCTTCAACATCTGATGTAGATCGTTCAAGCATGTGTAGTCATAAAGTAACACGGTTTTGCCGACCGTACAAACTAATACGTCTTTGCCTTCCTTGCTGTCCTTGTGCATGGTGTAGTCCGAGCTCAATGGCGGAGTTTTGAGTGGCGTAGGGTTGTCTTTTGTTCCAATAGTGTTTGGCATTGCGCTTTGATATTAGTTTGATTAGAAAAGAAAAATTGCCCAGCTTAAAGTTGAGCAATTTTTCAATGTTATGGCTAAGTCATTTCCATTATTTCTCGGATTTCAACTTTGCCATCATCAAAACTTAGGATGGGGCAGTCTTTGGCAATCTCAAGTGCTGATTGATAATTCTCTGCTCTGCAAATCAAGTAACCACCAATTGCTTCATTTCCTTCAGTGAATGGGCCATTGCTGACATGCTTATCTTTGCCGCTGATTTGCTGTCCACCTTTGTCTAGTGGCTGCGCATGAGCTAATTGGCCATTTGCTTGAAGATTTGCCATCCAGTCAAACCACAATTGCAAATTTGTTTGCGCTTCTGCTGGCGACTGTTCCCAGGTAGGATCATTTCCACCACGGAATAAGAACATGTATTCTTTCATGACTACTTGGATTTCGCGGACTGAGCATTGTCAGCGGTTTGTCTTGCATCCATTGGGATTACGCTGCGAACTTCCACCGTGCCGCCGTATGTCAGTCCTGGGCAGCCTTTGGCTATTTCAGTCGCCTCAGCTAAGGAGTTTGCATTGATCAGCAGATAACCACCAACCATTTCCTTGCCTTCCATGAAAGGTCCATCAGTAATTACATTGTTTGGCTTAAGCAGTTTGCCCTCTGGAGCTAGGCGATTAGTACCTGCAAATGTGCCTGTTTGTGCCATGTCCATGATCCATTTTTGCCAAGCTTGCATTGCTGTCTGATTTTGTTCAGCATTGCGGTTGTCGATTGTTGTTTCGTCATTTCTGAAGATCATCAGGAATTCAGTCATTGTAAAAGTTTTTGTTTGTTCGAAAAATATGACATTCATCCAGATGACGAATCAGGATTTGAAATTAGGACATGTCCTTTGTATTTTTTTCAAAATATTTTGACATTCGCAATTGCAGCTTCAGGCAGTAACACAAAGATTTTCTTGAATCGGTAATGTGAAGGGAGCTTTTGTGATGGGTTGTACGTAACTTTAAATAGAGAGTTGATTCTTCATGATTAGTGAGGAGTTTGAAATAATACCGTCTAATGCTAATTGTTATTTAGGCAAGGAAGTAAATTCTCGTTATTTCATCCAATTCTACAGATAGTTTTTCCTTTTTGATTTTAATAATGCTTAATACTTCTTCATGAAAAACTCAAACAAGATTTTACTTTTTACCCTACTGTTTTTGAGTTCAATCGATGACATGATCGCCAAGGATGCACCAGGATTTGTTGAAAACAAAGGACAAATTAGTTATCAAGATGGCTCGCCTGCTTCCGATATCTTATTTACTTTGACATTGGATAGGGTCAGAGTAGATATCAAGAGAGGCTCTGTTCATTACACATTTTATCAGGTAGCAACAGATCCAAATTCGGCACCTGTAATTACCAATAATCCCAAAGCGAATATCAGGCCTACTGTGGCGTCTACTGATGTTATCAACTCATACCGATTGGACATGGAATTTTTGGGTTCCAATGGAAGTCCTGAAGTGGTAGGGCAAAGTCCAAGTCAATTTACAGAAAACTTTTACCTTCAAAATTGTGGGGAACGAGGAGTGCTGCAGGTCAAACGATATGAATCAGTCCTGTTTAAGTCCATTTATCCAGGCATAGACCTATTGTACCAAATCAAAGATGGCGAGCTTAAGTATGACTTCATTGTCCAAGCCAATGTTGATCCTTCCCAAATTAGGTGGCAATACAAGGGAGCCACGGCACTTGACTTGGATGCGAAGGGCGATATAACCATCCACTCAGCTTTAGGAGAACTAACTGAAAAGAGACCATTTTGTTACCAAAAAGCGACTGGACAATTCGTACCATGTGCCTACGTAAATCGTGACGGTGTTATTTCATTTGATATGGGGGTAAGTGATCACCTAGTAGTAATCGATCCAAGCCTAGAATGGGCCACATATTATGGAGGATTGCTGTTGGAATTTGTGGAGGACATGAAGGTGGACGTTGATGGTTCAAATTATTAGGTTGGTGCGACAAGTAGTTTAAACCAAATTGCAAGTTCGGGTGCATTTCAGGCGACATATTCGGGTGGAGATACAGATGGTTTTATAGCAAAATTGGATGAGAATGGGCAACGAATTTGGGCAACTTACATGGGAGGAACGGGACTAGATGATATTAGTGGAGTTGCGATTGACAATATGCTCAATGTGTATGTAGCAGGGATAACAGCTAGTACTGCTAATATTTCAACTTCCAATGCCTTCCAGAAGAATTTCGGTGGAGGAGGTTCTGATGCCTTTGTGGCCAAATTTGATCAGAACGGTGTTCGTATTTGGAGTACATATTCCGGTGGCGAAAACATCGATGCTGGATTCAATAATGATATTAGTATTGGTTACAGCAAGATTGTGGTAGACAATGAATCGAATGTAATTATGTCAAGTACTACTTCAAGTCTGCTTAATATTAGCAGCGGCGGCGTTGATCAGGAATTGTTTGGGGGTGGATTTCTAGATGGATATCTCGTCAAATTTGATCCTGATGGAAACAGACTTTGGTCAACTTATATCGGCGGCACAACAAGTGATTATACTGGGTCATTGACAACAGACCAGGACAACAATATATACATCATTGGAGGCAGCGATAGTGACACCAAAATTTCAAAAAATTCAGTTCATCAATCTGTAAAATCAGGCCTCTGGGATGCTTTTTTGCTCAAATACAACAAGGAGGGTGTTAAGAACTGGGGTACTTATTATGGAGGAACTGGATATGATTATGGATATGTGGTAATGGTTGATCCTGATGGCGGTGTATATGTGTCAGGATATACAAGTAGTAGTGGTGGTATAGCTACAACGAATTCGCATCAGGCCACATTTGCTGGCAGTAACGATGGTTTTTTGGCCAGATTTAGCAATCTAGGCAACCGTCAATGGGGGACATATGTTGGAGGAACGGGTCCTGAATATTTCTATGGATTGGCATGGGGTATTGATGAACAGATCATACTAAGTGGCATGACGGGTGGTAGTACCACAAAAATATCGACTGCAGGTGCATATCAGCAGGATTTTGGTGGGGGAAATTTTGATGGAGTTATCAAGAAATTCAAGACAAATGGTGTTCAGTCATGGGGAACCTATTTTGGCAATTCCTCAAACGAAGGGATCATATCAGTTACGGCTGATTTGAAAGGCAATATCTATTTTTCAGGATGGACAAATGGCTTAGAATCTATCTCCACCCCTGGTTCTCACCAGGCGACATTTGCCGGTGGAGTCCAAGATATTTTTGTTGTCAAATTGAAGGATGAAACTGCTGGCGTATCTAACCCATTTACTAAAAAGGACTCTCCTAGATTTTTCCCAAATCCGACCTCAGAATTTTTGACATTTGATCAGGATCATTCGACTGAAATTGCATTTCGCATTTTTGATGTTCAGGGAAATCTTCAGCAAGGATCAAGCGCTGGGAATGGTAAGATTTCAGTAAAGAATCTTGTTTCAGGATTATACTATTTAGTTTGGAAAACTGCTGCTATGGAAGGATATCGGGCAGATTCATTCATTAAGATGGAATAGATTCTTTGGAATTCCAAAAATTGTGCTAAACGCAGAGAAAAGGGAGAATTGTAAAATTCCTTAAAGATTTTAAGTGAGGGGCTAAACAAATATCCAATCAGCATCTCCCAATTCGGAGGCATGGCTTCCTTGCTGAAACATTCGCATTACCGCTGCTTTGCCTTCAGCACCGAGGTCCCTTGTGTATTTGCTTACATAGAGATCAATATGCTGTTGCATAACCTTAGGATCCATTTCCTGCGCCCAGCGACTGACATATTCCATGGCTGCTGCTTCGCGATTGTAGGCATAGTCCAGACTATCGCGTATGAGCATGTCGACCTTGTGCTGAATGCCTGAAGCTAGTTCGCGTCGGATGGCTATGCAACCTAAAGGAATTGGGAATCCCGTTTTTGTTTCCCAGTTTTCACCTAAATCCTGTAGACATACAAGACCTCGATCTGCGTAGGTAAATCGATTTTCGTGAATAATCACACCAGCATCAGCTTCGCCATTGATCACAGCGGCTTCAATTTCATTGAAAACAAGGAACTCTTTATTTGTGGCTTCGGGAAATGCAAATTGAAAAAGAAAATGCGCAGTGGTCCTTTCGCCAGGTAGCGCAATTTTCTTTTGAGCGATTTCATCAAGTGGAAATTGATTTTTTGCTATCAATAATGGCCCACATCTATTGCCAAGCGCAGAGCCAGCATTTAAGATCTTGTATTTGTCTGATACGGTTGGATAAGCGTTAAAGCTCATTTTTGTAACATCTAATTCTCCATTTTCGGCCCATTCGTTTAGCTGCTCCACATCTGCCATACGGATATCCCATTCGAATTCTTTGTCCTCCAAAAGTCGGTTGACCAATGCGAAAAAAAGAAATGTATCGTTGGGACAGGGAGAAAAACCAAGCGTTAAGCGCATGAATGCTACTTTTGTAAGATCAAATGTAAAGAATAGGCATTGGAAAGTAGGGAATTGATCTTCAGGTTCAATCGAATTTCAATGGCAAGGCAAACAAAAAGGACATGGAAGTAATATTTGAAGACAATCATCTCATTGCGATAAACAAGGAGCCTGGAGATTTGGTTCAGGGTGACGAAACAGGAGATGCGCCGATCACAGACTCGGTCAAGACATACATAAAGCAACGTTACAACAAGCCAGGTGACGTCTATTTAGGGCTTATTCATCGTTTGGACAGGCCAGTCAGTGGGGTAGTAGTCTTTGCAAGGACCAGCAAGGCGCTCGAGCGAATGAATGCTCTTTTTGCAACCCGTAATATCACAAAGAAATACATCGCTGTAGTCGAAAAACGACCGGAACCTCTATTTGGCAAATTGGAGCATTATCTGCTCAAGGACAAAACAAAAAATGTCACGCACGTTTACGAACGATTAAGCCGACGTGCGGCAGAAGCCAAATTGTCAAGCCTGACCTATTCACTTTTGGCTGAATTTGAAGGCTTGCATGTCTTAGAAGTATATCCGGAGAGCGGGAGATCGCATCAGATTCGCGCTCAACTGTCTTTTATTGGGTGTCCGATCGTGGGAGATTTGAAGTATGGCGCTAAGAAAGGATTCAAGGAAGGGTACATCGCACTACATGCTCAGTCTCTGCAATTTGAACACCCAATTCAGAAGACGAAGATCACCATCGAAGCATCATTTCCAGATTTTCCTATTTGGCGCAGATTATCCGATTACGATTTGTAACTTAGCAAACTAAATCTACATGATGATGCGCAGTTTACTAACATTTTTGTTTGCAGTTTTGGTCGCCAATTGCTTTGCACAGAAGGCAGTGATGTTGCATATTAATACCAAGGTAAATGGTGAACCATTTGCTGAGTCCACCACCTACACTGTAGGAGCAGGGCAGAAAGTTGTGTTCACTCGCGTTCAAATGTATCTGTCACAATTTACTTTTACCTCCTTCGATGGCGATAATGCAGCCTTCAAGGAATCCGTCATTTTGTACAACGCCAAAGATCTAAAGACTGATTATCTCATTGGAAGCACAAGCCTCGAGAGCATTCAGTCGATGACATTTAGTACAGGCATTGATCCAGTAGTCAATCATGGCAATCCCGCGCAATATCCTGCAGGCGATCCATTGGCTTTGCAAGTGCCAAGCATGCATTGGGGTTGGTCCGGAGGATATATTTTCATGGTTGTAGAGGGATTGTACGATCAAGATGGTGATGGTGTGCCTGAAAGCGTATTTCAGTATCATACAATTGGTGATGAGTTTTTCATTCAAAATAAAGTCGATGCTCCAGCGCATTTGATTAATAATAGCTTTGTTGTCGACATGAATTTTGACCTTGGAGAATTGCTCGATGCGTTGAAAATCAATCTTGCTCCAATCCAACACGGCGGAGGAGAATATATCCAACAAATATTTCAAAATATCGACAACAGACCTGTGTTTACAGGTGATTTTACAAATGGAAGCATTGAAGTTTCGCCTAAGCAAAATTCCTTTAGTTTCTATCCAAATAGTTTAGGTCCGAATGACAATACGATCCACGTGCAGGCAGACAATTCAAGCCCTTGGATCGCCACTTTGATCGATACGAAAGGCAATCAGATTTGGTCTCAGGCAAGCGTATCCAAGCAAGAAACATTTGAATTACCTGATAATTTGAATCCCGGTTTGTATTTCTTGAAATTTATGAACCGCATGGGTGCAGTCAAGACTTTAAAATTGATCAAACAATAGACTGGTGTTGAGATTTTTGGCCTTTGCCATCTTATCAGCTGTTCTTATTTCTTGCCAAGATTCTGAACTCATCCAGCGAGATTATTTTGACCTTTTAGCATTTCCCGATACTATACCAATCCCTGCCAGCAATCCGCAGACCGACTCAAGAGTACTCTTGGGCCGCCGCCTTTTCTATGACCCCATCCTGTCCCGCGACAGTAGCATTTCCTGCGCCACTTGTCATCAGCCTGAAAGAGCCTTTACTGATGCTTTGCCAAAAAGTATGGGTATTGGAGGGAGCACACTTACCCGCAATTCTATAAGCCTTGCAAATGTGGCTTATCAGCCATATCTGATGCGTGAAGGCGGAGTGCCAAGTTTGGAGGCTCAAGTGTTGGTCCCAGTGCAAGAGCATGCAGAATTTGATTTTGACCTCTATTCCATTTCCGCAAGGTTAAATGCGAATCCCGACTATGTTGCGCTTAGTCTCCAGACCTACGCTAGGATTCCGGATCCTTATGTTGTAACAAGTGCCATTGCGGCTTTTGAAAGAACGATTATAAGTAAAGATTCAAAGTTAGATGACCTGATTAATACTAGATCTTCAGAGAATTGGTCAAGTTCTGAATTAGAAGGAATGGATCTTTTCTTCTCTACGAGAACGTCCTGTTCATCCTGTCATTCAGGCTTCAATTTCAGCAATTATGCTTTTGAAAATAACGGGCTATATGCTGAATATGCTGATCAAGGAAAGAAAAAACTGACTGGAAAAGACTCCGATGAGGCATTATTTAAGGTTCCTTCACTGCGAAATGTTGCAATTACAGCTCCTTACATGCATGACGGGAGTTTTGCTGATCTCAGTGCAGTGCTGACCCACTACAATGAAGGTGGCAAACATCACAAACATCAGTCCTCCTTAGTCAGGCCGCTCGGTTTGAGTGCCAAGGAACTCCAATCGCTTGAAGCATTTTTGCTGACCTTAAGTGATTCTGAATTCATAAAGCGCAAGGGACTTCAAGATCCATTTAAGTAGTCTTTCTGCCTTAGCAGACCATACTTCTTTCTAAATATTTTAATTCTGATTTTGCAATAAGGGAATTACCTGTACATTTGCAGCCGGTGAGAGCTATACGACCAGCTCCTGGAAAACTCCCCCAGGGCAGAAATGCAGCAAGGGTATTTGGTTGAGCGGTGTGTATGGTCTCTCACTTTTTTTATTTTCCCAATCCCCTTTCATTTTCCCTAAAGCAGTTCGTATGAAATTTTTCATTGATACAGCCAATCTAGACCAAATTCGCGAAGCGTATGATCTAGGCATACTTGATGGTGTCACCACCAATCCATCGCTGATGGCCAAGGAGGGAATCACTGGAGAAGCAAATGTCATGCGTCATTACAAAGCGATTTGCGACATGGTCGAAGGGGATGTTAGTGCTGAAGTGATTAGCACTGATTTCAAAGGAATGATTGATGAAGGAACTCGTTTTTCTGAAATCGCAACCAATATTGTGGTCAAAGTTCCAATGACTAAGGATGGCGTCAAAGCGCTTAGTTATTTCAGAGATAGAGATATCGCTACCAATTGCACCTTGGTATTTTCTGCCGGGCAAGCGATTCTGGCGGCAAAAGCAGGAGCTACATACGTGTCTCCTTTCGTTGGTAGATTGGATGATATCAGTTGGGATGGGATGGAGCTTATCAGCCAGATATCTATGATCTACGATATGCAGGATTTTGATACACAGATACTTGCTGCATCGATTAGAGGCCCATTGCACATCGTCAAAGCTGCTGAAGCTGGTGCCAATGTCGTGACTTGCCCACTAAGCTCAATTCTTGGACTACTGGAGCATCCATTGACTACGATTGGCTTGCAAAAATTCCTCGAAGATCACAGCAAGGCTACCAAGAAGTAGTTTCACAATTACCTGCAAGAGCCAAGATTTGCTCATCGGGATACTTTCTGAAACTTATGCTTAATTTAGCGTCCATTATTCGGAAACCTTAAAGTACATCTCTTGATTCTCTCCATACCTCGTGAACTCCGCCCTTCAGAAACACGCGTTGCCACTACCCCAGATGTTGTAAAACAACTTGTCAAAGCAGGTTTTACCTGTCATGTTGAATCAGGAGCTGGAAAAGGCTCATTTTTTAGTGACAAGGCATATCAAGATGCTGGAGCTGTCATAATTTCAGATAAGACGGAACTGCTCAAGCAGACTCAAATATTGCTTAAGGTAAATGCTCCAACAGAAGAAGAAATCGCAGGTTTGCCTCAAGGTGCCAGCGTTATTTCATTTCTATATGCGCATACTGTTCCAGCATTGGTAAAGGCATTGAACGATCGCCAGATCAGCTCATTTGCCATGGATGCGGTGCCCCGCATATCAAGAGCTCAAAAGATGGATGCTTTGAGTTCACAAGCAAACTTAGCAGGCTACAAAGCCGTGTTATTAGGAGCAAATGAATCAGGCAAGATATTTCCAATGTTGATGACTGCTGCCGGAACAATCACCCCGGCCAAGGTGCTGATCTTTGGAGCAGGAGTTGCTGGTTTGCAAGCTATCGCTACAGCCAAGAGGTTAGGAGCTGTGGTTGAAGTAACAGACGTTAGACCCGAGACCAAAGAGCAAGTTGAATCATTAGGAGGAAAATTCCTTGTGGTCAAATCAGATGAAGCTGTTCAAGTAGTCGGTGGATATGCCAAAGAAGTGTCAGCTGAATACTTGCAGGCTCAAAAGGAATTGGTAAAAAAACATATTGCCGAAGCAGACATCGTTATCACCACAGCATTGGTCATGGGCAAGAAGGCTCCAGTGTTAGTCACTGAGGAAATGGTAGAATCCATGAAGACAGGTGCTGTAATCGTCGACATGGCAGTAGAATCAGGTGGAAACTGCGCTATTAGCGAAATGGGATCCATCGTCGAAAAGCATGGAGTCAAAATCATTGGCTTGACCAATATTCCAGCACTTTTACCAGTAAATGCCAGTGAATTGTATGCGAGAAATGTAGCGGCTTTACTGACACATTTGGCTACAAGCGAAGGCCTTAAATGGGAAATGGAAGAAGAGGTTACGCAAGGCAGCTTAATCACTTTTGGTGGCCAGACTGTCCATGCATTTACAAAAGGTTTGCTCGAAAAGGCTAACTAAGGCATCGATTCAACTTTTTCCAATACCGACTCTATCAATACCTGTATTGCTTGCCCTGGATTTGGGTGAAATGCTCCCAAGGCTCTATTGGCCAAGATGGCGTTGAATGACAATGCTGCATGTCCAGCGATTTTCGCCAGTGAATAAATTGCTGCGGTTTCCATTTCAAAATTACTGATAGTCCTATTTTCTAATTTTACCCCGCGATACCTGTTGAGTAGCTGGTCTATCTTTGGATTGAGTCGCAAATTTCTGCCCTGTGGTGCATAGAATCCTGGACAAGTGATGGTTGTGCCCTGATAAAATGTGCTGCCGAGTGATTTCATCAATTTAGGATCCGCCGCCACCATGTACGAATGTCCTTTGAGCTCAGGCATTTGTTCGTGAAATGCCGCCAAGCTCTCCGCAAATTCATCAAGAATGCTGTCGAACTCATAGAACTGCGGCCAGTTGTCTAGCCCGATGGCATAGGCAGACACTAGATTTTGACCAAGTGCTATTTCAGGTAGTAGTGTTCCTGAGGTGCCTATCCTGACAAATTGCAACTGTTTGAACTCCTCTTTATTCTGTCGCAAATCAAAATCAACATTGACCAAAGCATCCAATTCATTGATGACGATGTCAATATTGCCATATCCGATCCCGGTCGATATGACTGTAATTCGGCGCTTGCCGATGTAGCCGGTGTTTGTCTTGTACTCTCGATGTTGTTTTTCTACTTCGATTCTATCAAAGTATTTGCTAACCCATTCGACACGATCGGGATCGCCTACAGTGATGATAAGATCCGATATTTCATCTGGCATCAAGTGTAGGTGATAGATACTTCCATCGCGATTGAGTATCAGATCTGCATCAGAATATTTTTGCATGAGCTTAGCTTTTTGAGCATTTTCAATCAGTCCATCCGCAATTAAATTTGACTTTTATCGCAAATAAATGACACGGAATCTTAGCGAAAGGTCTCAACTAAAGGTATGTTTGATTTTGTTATCTAAGCGATATTTCAAATATTAGGAAATGAATGATACCGATCGATTGAGAATTCAAAGGAGATTTGAGCTTCTGCAGGGCGATATTTGTGCGGGTCTAGAGCAACTTGATGGATCTGGCAGATTCAGTGAAGATATATGGGAACGACCCGGTGGCGGCGGAGGTAGGAGCCGCATTATCGCAGGCAAATTAATTGAAAAGGGAGGAGTCGGTTTCTCAGCAGTGCATGGTGTGGTGCCTGATAAGATGGCTACAATATTACAAGCGGATGTTGATGAGAAGTTCTTCGCTACTGGTGTTTCCATAGTTCTGCATCCTCACAATCCTTGGCTGCCGATCATACATATGAATGTCCGCTATTTTGAGATGGACAATGGCAACTATTGGTTTGGTGGAGGTATCGACCTTACTCCACACTATATTTTTGCGGAAGAGGCAATTCATTTCCATAAGCAACTCAAGGAAATTTGCGATCGCTTTGAACCTGATGCGTATTTAAAATTCAAGGCCACCGCTGATGACTATTTCTACATTCCTCATCGTAAGGAGACCCGCGGTGTTGGAGGGATTTTCTTTGACCATCTCAAGGCAAGGGATGGAATGACAAAATCGCAGATTGAGGACTTTGTATTTTCAGTGGGAAATGCCTTTGTCAGTATTTATCAAAATGCTGTAGAAAACAACCGTGACAGGGCTTTTATTGAGGAACAAATTCAATGGCAGAGACTGCGCAGAGGTCGTTACGCAGAATTCAATCTGGTGTATGACAGGGGGACTAAATTTGGTCTTGAGACCGATGGACGTGCTGAATCCATTTTGATGAGTTTACCTCCATTAGCCGCGTGGGAGTATAATCATCAGGTGCAAAATGGTAGCCTCGAGCAATTCACACTAGAACATTTGAGAAAGGGAATTGACTGGATTAATTACTCACTCGCAGATTAAGGTAATTGCCCGTGTTTGGATCTTATTGCTTTCGTGATCGGCCCTGTCCTTGATATAGATCTCATAGGTCAGTTGATTGCTTGGAAAGCTTGGATGAGGAAAACATGGTGCTGAGCCATCAGGATAGAGGCAACAAGTGGGAGGGAGGGTTATCGTTATTTCGCCTGAGATGCCATTGTTGGCACCTTGAGTGGGAATGAATGGAATACGTTTTGACTCGACAAAATTGTCGCGAAGATCTTTGATAAATAGGTTGAGCACACTGTCAGCATTGCCAAGATCTCCATCACCGTCGGTAAATGAGAAAGTAACGAGCAGGGAATCTGACTGCTGAAGCAAACTATCCCTGCTCTGATTCATAAATGTAATAGTCGGGACATCGGAGAAATCGGGCGGTCTAATGCAAGATGCAAGCATCACAATTGACGCTGCGACGCATATGTAAACAATTCCCGCTCTATTCATCTTTGAATGTATATTTTCGTGTAAGATAACGCATAAATGCATGATTGCATTGCCAGACAGAGAGGCACTTTTTCATAGACTGACGCAAGGGGAAAACGTAAATGATACTGATTTAGTACTCGCGATTTTCCGATATCAGGTATCCCAAAATCCAATTTTTCAGCAGTATTTGTCCTTGATCAATGTTGATTTCGAGCAAGTGCATAAAATTGAGTCCATTCCATTTTTGCCCGTGCAATTGTATAAGCACCATGCTATTCAAAGTGGAATTTGGGAGCCTGAGCTGATTTTTGAAAGCAGTAGCACGACAACTGCCATTCCCAGTAAGCATTTGATCCGAGATATTGACTGGTACGATGATTTGTCGCTAAATATTTTTGAATCCTTTTTCGGTCCAGTTGATAGCAAAGTGATTTTGGCGGTTTTGCCGACATATATCGAGCGGCCAAATTCAAGTCTTGTTCATATGGTGCGCCATTTTATCAACAAGTCCAACAACCCTCATTCGAGCTTCTTACTCTCTGATCTGAACAAACTGCATAGCACCTTAGCGGTTCATTTGTTGGATAGAAGAGATGTCATTCTTTGGGGAATTCCATTTGCCTTATTGGATTTGGCTTCAATTGGACTGATTCAAAGCAAGGGTCTTACAATCATTGAGACAGGCGGCATGAAAGGTCGTCGAAAGGAAATACTACGAGAAGAATTACATCAATTATTACGTGAGCAATTTGTTGGCGCTAAGGTCTGTTCCGAATACGGTATGACTGAATTGCTTTCGCAGGCATATACTGGTGATAACGGGAGATTTATCGCCGCAGATACCATGCAAATTTCCCTTCGGCAAATAAATGATCCGCTTTCTGCTGAACTAAGCGGTAAAATAGGTGCAATCAACGTCATCGATCTTGCCAATCTCGACACCTGTAGCTTTATCGCTACTGATGACTTAGGACGTCTCTATTCTGATGGGAGTTTTGAGGTTCTCGGTCGATTGGATGATGCCGATCTTAGAGGATGCAATTTGATGCAGATTTGACTTTTGTCAGTTCTCTGTCCTAATTCAATGCTAAAACCTCAGGCGCATTGGAATTTCCTATATTTGCCCGATTATGAATACCGCAGACAAGCATGACTCTTAGTAAGGAAATACTCTTTTTGATCCGCAAAGAATTCATCCTTGAGTTTCGTCAGAAATATGCGATAAGTGGTATCCTACTTTATGTATTATCGACAGTATTTATCGTATTCGCATCCTTCTTCCAATTGCCCAAGCAAGTTTGGCACACGATGTTCTGGGTGATTACACTGTTTGCAGCAATCAATGCGATCGTCAAGAGTTTTGTGCAAGAGAGCGGTTCCCGTCAACTTTATTACTATCAATTGGTAAGCCCTCATGCGGTGCTGATTTCCAAGATGATCTATAATGCACTATTGTTATTGACACTATCCATTTTGACTTGGTTTGCACTGGGATTCATTGCGGGTAATCCCGTTAGAGACCTTTCTCTTTTCTCAGGAGCTCTTTGCCTGTCAGCGCTAGGATTTTCGATCACATTGACTTTTGTGTCAGCCATCGCCGCTAAGGCTAGCAACAACGCTACTTTATTGGCCATACTTGGATTTCCACTGATCATTCCGATCCTTATGACCTTGATCAAGTTGTCGGCAAATGCTGTTGGCTTATTGAGTGATACGGCTTATATCAACGACGTATATATTCTGATTTCGATCGACATGCTTTTGTTAGCTTTGGCCATCTTTTTATTTCCTTACCTCTGGAGAGATTAGTATTTATGAAGCAGTTGAAAGCACATTGGTGGAAATTTTTGGGCGTTGCCATATTGGTCATAGTTTTCCTAAAGGGAATGTTGGTACCACTTTCTGCGGGCATCATTTCGGTTTCGAGAAATTCTGCCAAACCTTTGGAGAATCTCCAATTGGTAGTAAAAGGCTACAATACGCATTTTAAAGACTCAAAAGGTCCACAAGCTTGGTTAAAGCTTGACAGTTTATACTCCATTCAATGCAGTTCCTTCATAGTTGCAGATCAAACGACAGCAACTGTCGCTTTTTGGATACCTGCTGGACTACCCTATGAGGGCACTCGAGCTCCCTTGACCTTGATAATTGACAATGAGGTTGATGGGACATCCGTCTTACCGTTTGCGGTCAGTTTTGTGGTAAATGATATTGCATCGACTGGGCAGGGCTGGAACGTTGAAGCACTTGAAGGGCTTCATGAGCGTACACATACTACGTATCCATTTCGCAATATTCTTAACGAAACTATCCGCAATACATACTTTCATGTGCCGCTGTGGTTTGGTATGATGGTCCTCTTCATCGCATCAGTGATTTCAGCAATCAAGTATATCAGATCCAAAGATCCTCATGATGATCTGAAAAGCCTAGCATTTTGCCGTGCTGGGATTTTATTTGGCATATTGGGATTAGTAACTGGCGCTATTTGGGCCAAACACACCTGGGGAGCTTACTGGAGTTGGGATGTCAAGCAGAATATGTCGGCTATCGCTCTATTGATATACGGCGCATACTTTGTACTTCGCAATTCGATGTCGGACAATGATTCACAGGCGAGGATAGCGGCGGTATATAATATTTTCGCTTTCGTCACATTGATACCCTTGTTGTTTGTGATACCTCGTTTGACAGACAGCCTTCATCCTGGCAACGGAGGTAATCCTGCATTGGGCGGAGAAGATCTGGACCATTCGATGCGAATGGTCTTTTATCCAGCTATTATCGGCTGGACATTGTTGGGTGTGTGGATCGCTCAGCTAAGCTATCGCGTGGATCGGCTCAAGCATAAACTATTGAATCATTGATCTCCCAAAATTAATTGGCTTTTAGTCCTGACAAGTTTGGTTGGTATTATTATTTTACCGATTTTGAGCGCCTATATGAAGCATGTTTTCATTCGAATTTTTATCCTCCTTATGCTAGTTTTGCCATTTCAATTGGCAGCGCAGGATGGAGCTGATTATTCTCGAAGCATCGGAAAAATTTATGTGGTAGTAGCAGTAATCCTGGTGATTTTTCTCGGGATTGTGATCTATCTCATTTCTTTAGATAGAAAGATTTCTAAACTGGAAAAACGTATCGATAATGAGTAAAGCACCTAGCTTTTACGAAAGCGTTCAACAAAATTTTGACAAGGCAGCAGCACATACCTCCTTGCCAAAGGGCTTGTTGAACCAAATTAAGGTTTGCAATTCCGTATACCAAATGCATTTCCCTGTCAAAATAGGGAATGAATTTCAGGTAATCGAAGCATACAGAGTTCAACATTCGCACCACAGGTTGCCTACCAAAGGTGGAATTAGATTTAGTATACACGTCAATCAGGACGAGGTGATGGCCCTAGCTGCCCTTATGACCTACAAATGCGCCATCGTTGATGTGCCATTTGGAGGAGCTAAAGGAGGTGTCAAAATCGATCCCCGGAAGTACACTGAAAAGCAACTGGAAAAGATCACCAGACGTTATACAACTGAATTGATCCGCAAAAACTTCATCGGCCCAGGTCTTGACGTTCCAGCACCAGATTATGGCACCGGTGCCAGAGAAATGGCCTGGATCATGGATACTTACCAGACATTGAAAATTGGCGAAATAGATTCAGCTGCCTGCGTTACAGGTAAGCCAGTTAGCCAATCAGGTATACGCGGTCGTGAGGAAGCCACTGGACGCGGTGTGTATTATGGTCTTCGTGAACTTTGTAGCTACAAAGAAGATATGAAGAAAATTGGCCTCGAACCAGGAATAGCAGGTAAGACTGTTGTAATCCAAGGTCTTGGAAATGTTGGAAAATTCACATCGATTATATCTCAAGAAGAAGGAGATGTCAAAATCATCTGTGTCACTGAATACGAAGGTGCGATATACGATGAGAAGGGTCTCAATGTTGAGAAATTGTTGAAATGGCGTCATGAGACTGGCTCAATTCTCAATTTCCCTGGATCTAAGAATTTGCCTTCACGGGAGGCAGGTCTCGAAGTTGAATGCGATATCCTAATCCCAGCTGCCCTCGAAAATCAAATTACGATGGAAAATGCGGCCAGGATCAAATGCAAAATCATAGGTGAGGCTGCAAATGGTCCTGTATCAGCAGATGCAGGAGAAGTTTTGCTACAAAAAGGCATCATCATCGTTCCTGACATGTACCTAAATGCCGGTGGTGTGACAGTGTCGTACTTCGAATGGCTCAAGAACTTGTCTCATATGCGCTTTGGCCGTATGGAGAAACGTTTTGATAGTATGACTTACCACAATTTGTTGACGCAAATTGAAACGCTAACAGGCAAATCTGTTGGCAAGGCTGAAAGAATACTCTTAACAAAAGGTGCAGATGAGATTGACTTGGTTCGCTCCGGATTGGAAGAAACTATGGTTAACGCCTACGGTCAAATTAGGGAAACTTGGAAGCGCAAGAAAGGAATTGATAGCATGCGAACAGCAGCATTTATTGTAGCACTTGAGAAGGTAGCTGGTGACTATGCGTCACTTGGTATTTTCCCATAGGTCAGCAAATCAAAATATTCTATTGGAAGGATCTGCCTCAGGGTGGATCCTTTTTTTTGCCAAATCTTATTTTAGTAACGGTGCATTTGGCAAATTCTAGGCCACGATATTGTCAGATGAACAAATCTGGCTCTTCAAATCGCATGGTACGCTAAGAAAGCATATTCGCCGAAGCTCCAATCAGCCCCTATTTAATTTTAAATAATGGTTAAACTTTGAATGATTCTGCAATTTTATTTGCCCGAAGAAAGAATATTTCCTTTCTTTGCAAAATAATTCACTTTTATTTGCCACCAAAGCAGTAAGCCATGACAGAGAAGTTAGATAAAATCGATTTGAAAATTCTAAAGATCCTACAAGATAATAGTAAGATCACCAACCTTGACTTGTCCAAAAAGATAGGTCTGTCCCCTGCACCTACTTTGGAAAGGGTAAAGAAATTAGAGCAGTCCAATATTATCGATAGCTATCATGCCAATGTAAATCCACAATCTATTGGATTGAATGTGAAGACATTCGTATTGGTATCATTGGCTTGGAAAATGGAAAATGCTCTGGACAAATTTATCAGCAAGGTGTCGCAGATCGACGAGATCACCGAATGCTACATTATCACTGGTGAAGCTGATTTTTTGATTAAGATCGTATGCAAGGATATTCCTTCTTACGAGCATATCTTATTCAAAACACTTAGCCAGATTGAAGAAATTGAGAGGCTCAAGACTTTGATGACACTTTCTACCGTGAAAGACAGCAGAGTATTGCCCTTTATCTACGATTAGCCCACTGACTAGGGTGCTACCTAAATGCCGCGTTCAGACTAGTTTTGAGGGCGGTATTTTCTTTGGCGCTCATTGGGTTGCGGGATTATCCTTACTTTCGCCAATCAATTTTGGCCGACGCATCATCGCGAGGTCAGATTCTTCACAAATTGCACATGGCCTCATTTCATCATGGACTTGCTTGGCAAATCCAATCGCCAAACACAACAAATACCTGTTATCTAATAGGATCGATGCATGCCAAAACTGAGGTAGCTTATACCTATTTTGATTCATTCAAAGGATTGATTGACAAGTCGCACACGCTTGCCCTTGAAGCAAATATTCATGAAGGAGATCCCGCATGGATTCAAGAGCAGTTGTTGTTGCCAGATGGACAACACTTGCGTGACCTGATGAAGTCCAAGAAGTACGAAAAGGCGCGAAGAATGGTCAAGAAGGCATTTCAACTTGATCTAGATGACTTGGGAAATCATTGGCCCATGATGCTAACTCAATCCGTCCAAGCGCAAGTGTCAGAGGAAACCATGCCTCAAGCCCTTGATGAGGCTATGTTGATGTACGCACAGCAACATGGCAAGACTCTAGTAGGAATTGAGAGCTATCAGGACCAAATCGGAATGATACGCAAAATCCCGATCAAGGACCAATTGGAAATGCTCAAGATGGCAACAGAAAGTGTGAGTAGATATCGCAAGCAGGTGAAAAAACTTGAACGAGGATATCAAACGCAGGATATTGCCTATTTGTATCAGACTGCCAAGACTCAATTGGGAGGTACTAGGAAGTGGCTACTCAATGATCGCAATCACAATATGGCAGATAGAATTGCAGCGCTTAGTTTGCAAAATGATACAACCTTTGTAGTTGGTGCGGCCCATCTTGCTGGTAAACAAGGTGTTTTGCGTTTGTTGAAACAGAAAGGACTGAAACTGATTCCGCTCGATTTGACAAAAAAAATCGATTGAACTATGGAAATTCTCCAAGGACAAAAAACGGCCATGGTACTTGGTGCTAGTGGATTGATAGGGAAATTTCTCATCAAGCATTTGCTTGCAAATCCGGCGTACAAGCAAGTGAAGGTGATAGCACGGGCCCCGTTAGCTCAGAAGCACCCAAAATTAAAGCAAATAATTATCGACTTCAAGAAGATTCCTGATTTTGCGAAGCAAATCATTGGAGATGACTTGTATATCGCTTTTGGTACCACTTTAGCTAAGGCGGGATCAAAGGAGGCATTTTATCAAATTGACTTCAATTATGTGTTTGATATATCGAAATTCGCCGTTCTTAATGGCGTTAACCAATTGCTACTCGTCACAGCTGCAGGCGCTGATCCTGAGGGACGATTCTTTTACAACCGCGTCAAAGGAGACCTTGAAGTTGCCGTGAAAAAACTGCCGTTTTGGAGTACACATATTTTCCAACCATCAGTGCTTCTAGGTTCAAGAAATGAAAATCGCATAGGCGAGAATCTTGCGGGTTTCATTGGCTTGGGAATCGATAAAATTACAGGCGGCTTATTGTCAAAATATCGCCCAATAGAAGCAGAATTGGTTGCCAAATCTATGATTGCTGCAGCGCAACAATTCAAACCGGGAATACATGTTTATCCCAATAGCTTACTTCAAAAGATGTCTAAAGACTGGAACAGACCCTTGTCACAACTTAATTGAAAAACGAACTAAAAATTTACGCTGATGCAACATAAAATAGAAATTAATATTGAACTGGACGAAAGCAAAATGCCTGTTGGCATCGTCTGGTCAGCCCCATCACAAGGTGAAAATGTTATTTCCCAGGAAGCCAAGGGCATGCTATTGTCATTCTTTGACCTAGAGCACAAGGATACGTTCAAGATCGACCTTTGGACTAAAGACATGCAGGTAGAAGAGATGGATCGCTTCATGTTTCAAACGCTGAGGGCGCTTGCTGATACTTACCTCAAGGCTACACAGAATAAATCGCTGGCAAATGATATGCAGCGCTTCGTAAGCTATTTTGGTGAGTCTGTTGAAATCATCGCAAATAAGAAAGAAGAATAGTCAGATCGAAATCAATCGATCGGAGGAGGCGGCATTTTTTTGGACTTTGTCATCAAGACTTTCCAAATTACAGGCACTGTAGTTACTACTACTATGGCCATGACCACTAATTCAAGATGATCCCGTAATTGTGGGAATCGTTGACCAAGGAAATAGCCCGTTAGGATCATAGATGATACCCATGCTACACAACCAATGACGTTGTAGAATGAAAATTTCTTGTAATCCATTGATACGATTCCTGCAACTATTGGTGCAAATGTTCGGATGAATGGAATGAAACGTGCAAGGACAATAGCGCTTGGGCCATACTTCTCATAGAAATCTCCTGCTGCACTCAGGTGCTTCTGTTTGAAGAAAAAGGAGTCTTTCTTCTTGTATAACAGTGGTCCGGATTTCCTTCCAAACCAGTACCCTACATAATTGCCAAGAATACCGGCAAGACTTACAGTAAGTATGACGACCAATATGCTTTGTGGGATGATGCCTAAGCCAACCATCATGCCTGCGGCAAAAAGGAGAGAATCACCTGGTAGGAAAAAGCCAAAAAATAGGCCTGTCTCGGCAAATACTATAAATAATAATAGCGGTAATCCACCGTGTTGAAAGATCCATTCAAAATCATAGAACTTCTTGAGTATTTCGAAAATAGTATCCATTCGATTGCTTTTCTGCTGTTTGGCGTGAAGATACTATTTTTAAAATCGCTCATCTACCGGAACGCAAGGTTAAAGGAACATAAACGAAGGATGGGTGAATTAGTTCATTCGGGACCTGATACATGTATAGATTCGGGTAATGTTCGTAGTTGCCTCGACAAGAGGGTTTGGTACTGTCATTTAAATGTCCCTGAAGTAATATAAGCTGTTTAGCATTGTTCCTACAGAACTGAAGTGATGCGTGAAATTCTGTGCATCCTGTCCGGCATTGTTTTTATTTTATGCTGGTCGGGCAAAACTCGATTTTGATCGTCATGGTCTATGTCATTGTTAATTTTGTTTTTTGGTTATCAGGATCTTTAAGTCAGTATATAGATAGACTATTGCTAAGGTCATTGATACAAATATCGCAATGGTGGACCTGAATGACGAGGGCTGGAAGATTACGTAAACACCCATTGCAATCAGAAAAAAGCAAAAAGGATAAGCAAAAAGTCGCATACCAATTTGCTTTAAGCTCCACTCTTTTGTCACTCTTGCAATTTTGATTTTTGCTGGTTGCTTGTTTAAGACATCCGTTAAATGTTCTAAGAACGTGTGTATGTTTTTTCGATTCCAACCCCAGGAAGTGATAGAACTCCTAGCGTCAGGATTACAAATGGAGTTTACTAAGAGAAAATTTTTGCCCTTTATGATTGTTACCATTTCCCCCCAAGATGAAGACCAATCCCAAGATCTGTGGGCTCTGAAAAATGCCTCGTTGTTTAGATCAATATGCCACTTTAAATCTTTTACAGTGCGCTCGACAGCTTCTTGAAATTGTTCGTCTGAGTATGTCAAAGTAATTTTCTTAAACAATAAGCGTCTGTACTGAACTAAGAAAGAGAAGAAAATGCAGACCAAAAATATCAACGCTACAGAAGCTATTTCTTCGGTTGTCTGTCTGCCTGAGTAAGTGCCTGTTACAGCAATTTCAATTAAGCTCCATGCAGGAAACTAAAAAGGTATTAGTAGAAATAAGACTATCAGATAATGATCTAAGGTATGAGCAGGAGTCAACTTCATGCGCTTATTTTTTGTCATTGTTGATATCCACTCTTTTTTCATATCGATTTTGTCGGAGTTAGTCTGTAATTGGGCATAATGTTAGAGAAGGTTTCCCCTTTTTTTCCTATTATATTGGGAAAGCTTTGTCGTTGTTTGGGATGTGTTTTTAGAGGTTGTCAATTCTTACTGCCCAAACTAAATTAGTCGCTGTTAGCAGAAATGCTCTAGCGCCCAATTAATCGCATGTCTAAATGAAACTTGCTATGATCTAGGACTTTCACTCTACTGAAGTCCAAATGGTTGCAATTTAAGATAACATTATAGGAAGTATTAATTATACTACTTGGCACTTTCAATGCAATAGTAAGTCCTTCAAGGATCCATTTTTCTCCTAGATCTGATAGTTTGCTTGGAGCTGGGTATTCAGCCCAGTTAGCAGGAAGATCAGGAATCTCAAGCTCGGTAATTGAATCATCTGGTATTTCGATGGTCAAGATGTCAAGATCAGATACGATCAAAGGTGTTGCATGAACAATTGTTTCAAGCAAAGCAATTTCCCTACCTAGACCAGCGTACAAGACGGGTCTACCAAATTTATTCCATCTTCCTGGAAATAAGGCAGCTCCCCTTCCTGTGATGTCGGCAGCAAACTTATGTTTTGTGATTCTATAGACAATCATATTAGCTGTATACACCATACTCAATTCGTCCTAGCAAATCCCTAACCTTTGATAAGCCGCTGGGGATATCGAGCAATTCCTTTGGTTGCAATTGACCAAATGCAACATTGGGTAAATTTAGCCACTTAAAAAAATTATCCTGACTTTGGAAGACCTCAGTCCCATATAGAAAGAGTGAGGTTAGTTCAAACAGCTGCACTGAATAATTTCTATCCAGCACTTTATTCGCCTTTATCCATCTATAAATGGTTGGGGAAGAAATATTTAGCAATTCAGCAACAAAGTCTCGTGGGAAATTGAAGTGCGTCTTAAAATTGTCAATGACATGAGCGTCCACACCTTTTGAAGCAATAGCGATAAAATCAAAAGCACTTTCAATGTCTGATTTTATATATTTCCGACCTAAAATGTCTTTCAGGGTGTTGTAGTGATCTACAGAAGATGTTTCATTGGTTATCATTTGATAATATATTTTATCATTTAACGAATATACAATTAGTTTTGTTGCAGTGGCTGCAGTTTTTATAAATTTTCGGTAGCGATCCTTAACAGGCAACTATAGCATTTATCAAGCTTATGTGTGGATGCAATATGGCCTCAATCTTTAGAAAGAGTTCAGTTGATTCAAGTTTGCTTCGAAAGGACTTTTTGATGACTTGTGCTTCATCAACTACATAATTAACAATTGTATCCAGATAACAACGAATAGTTTGTAATACTGACCAGAGATGCAATTAAATCGGTAACACTTCAAAACCCGTTAAGCTACTGTCGTTGAGTGAATCGATCTATGCTAATTCAAATTCCTGATGCTCCTGCGGCGTCACGCCAGTCTTAGCCTTGAACAATCGACTGAAGTAATGGGGATATCTAAACCCTAAACCGCAAGTGATGCTGCCAACTGTTTCCAAGTCGCGGTGCAATAGGGTTTTCGCCTTTTCAATGAGGAGCTCATTGACATGATGTTTTAGCTAATTCCTAAATTGTAACTTACTGTAATTTGAAATTATTGATTAATCTCAAGACAGGCTAGATCTTTGTTCCCTGTCAGCAGCATATGTTAAAGCCGCTTTTACATCTTCATCAGTCAATTCTGGGAAATCCTCTACAATTTCTTTTGTTGTCATGCCGGAAGCCAGCCACCCAAGAATGTCATACACTGTTATTCTCATTCCGCGTATACAAGGCTTTCCGAAACGGACTTGTGAATCTATCGTAATGATTTCTGAATAATGTTTCATGTCACTAAGGTACGACAAAATGGGTTAGATTTTTTAGACGGAGCTGAGGTTGCTACGCATATCCATTATCCAAGGTCCTGAATATCAGTGTAAACAAGTCTTATGATTTGACGCCTGATTATCTAATTGAATAAAAAAACCCACTCCTAATAGGAGCGGGTCATATGTGACTCCGAAGGGAATCGAACCCCTACCCTGAGAACCGGAATCTCAAGTTCTATCCGTTAAACTACGGAGCCATTAATCACAATTGGTAGTCCTGCCAAGAATCGAACTTGGATCTAGAGTTTAGGAAACTCCTATTCTATCCGTTGAACTACAGAACCATATCATCCGTTTACGACTGCCTGATAGCTGATTAAGGGCTATTTTGCCAGAGCGCAAAAGTAAATAATATTATCGATTTTGTCCTGAAGTCCCTGACTTTTGGCAATATTAGAGGAAACTTGAAATGTATGGACATCGAAGCTTTGCAGGAGTATTGCAATTCCAAGAAAGGAGTGAGTGCAGAATTCCCATTTGACGAATCAACTATGGTTTTCAAGATCATGGGTAAGATATTCGCTCTTGTTGGACTAGAATCCGATCCAGCAAGTGTCAATCTTAAATGCGATCCTGAATTGGCTCAGGAATTGCGCGATAAGCATCCCGACGCCATCAGCCCAGGGTTTCATATGAGCAAGGTCCATTGGAATACCATTTTGCTTGATTCATTTTCAGGTAAGGAAATCAAAGTTTGGGTTGATCATTCATACGATCTTGTGGTAAAAGGCTTGCCTAAAGCACTGCGTTTGGAATGGGAGAGTTTATGAATATTGACTATATCATCGTGGGACAAGGCCTTGCTGGCTCCGCAGTAGCTTTCCGACTACTCCAAGCGGGACATTCTATCTTAGTTATCGATCAAGGAAAGCAAATTACCTCCTCCAAGATTGCTGCCGGAATCATCAATCCTATCACGGGGCGTAACTATGTTAGTTCCTGGAGATTCAAAGATCTTGTACCTTCCGTGTTGGACTTCTATGCTTCGATGGAAAGCCTACTTGGAGGCAAATATTTGCACAAACGACCAATTTATCGCGCATTATACCATCAATCGGAGGTCGACAATTGGCTTCGAGCGGGCCGAAATCCTGAAAAAATGGATTTTATCGATGGGATAGAAGATCATTCAGAATTTGATGAAATGATCTATCCAGCATTGAGCTATGGCATGGTGCGTGACAGTTATCAGGTCGATACTACAAGCCTTGTTGAAGATTTTGGTAAATATCTACTGAATCATCAGCTGCTTTTGGCAACTAAATTTGAATACGACAAGATGGAGATTTTGCCAGGTTTTGTCAGATACGAGGGCTACGATGCGAAGGGTATAATTTTTTGCGAAGGAATAAATTCAAAGGAGAATCCGTATTTCCAGCATTTGCCACTGACGGGCTCCAAGGGACAAGTACTAATAGTTAAGATTCCCGGTCAGAGCCCCGAGGCAATTCTCAAAAGCAAGCTTTTTATAGTTCCATTGGGAGATGAATTTTTTTGGATAGGTGGCAATTATCAAAACCAATATCAAGACGATTTGCCGGATGAACTAGTTAAACTATCGATGTTGGAAATACTTACTCAGATTGTGCGAGTTCCATTTACGGTTGTCGATCATTTCGCTGCTATTCGTCCGACCGTCATTGATCGCAGGCCTTTGATCGGTCGCCATCCTGATTATGATCTGCTTTATTTATTCAATGGCATGGGCACTAAAGGGGCTTCACTGATTCCTTTTTGGTCAGAGAGATTTGTTGATTTTTTGCTCAATGATAGTCCATTGCATCCTGAGGTCGACATTAGGCGTTTTGCTTAATAATCTCGATTTTGCACTAAGTCTTTAAATAATTGTTAATTTATATACAAGACGGCAACCTCTCCATCGTTTTGGCATCTATAAATTCGTTCAGACCATTTTTCAAATTGAAATAATTGCTATGCTCAATATCTTTTTCTATCTGTTCTCCATGCTTTATGGCGGTCAAACTGATTACTCTCAACTGTTAAATAAAGGTCCAATGGATTACCCCAAGATGTGGAAAGAAATCGATTCTTTAGAGCAGAAAGGTCTTCCAAAGTCAGCATTGGAAAAAACTGAAATCTTGTATGCGACAGCGCTACGCGATAAAGTCCAGCCACAGCAGATACGTGCCTTGTTCTATCTCGCCAAATACACCCAAGATCTGGAGGAAGAGGGCATGGTGAAGGCAGTAAATCGTTTGATCAAGGCCGAAGCAACAATGGATGCGCCCGGCAAGTACATTTTGCGATCCATATTGGCAGAGACTTATGCGTCATACTTCAACCAAAATCAATGGAAGTTGAGGGATCTGACCGAAACTATTGAGGAGCCAACAGATGATTTCACAACTTGGACCGGTGGCCAATGGATTGAAAAGATTCGGAACACCTATTTGTCGTCCATCGACATTTCGCTTCAGCAGGTACCAATAGATGTTTACAAGGAAATCCTAGCACAAGGAGATTCAGATAAGCTTCGTCCAACACTTTATGATTTGTTACTTCACAGGGCGATTAGTTATTTCATGGAGGATAGTCGCTTCCTTGATCAGCCTGTGTATGCGTTTTCGATGAATGATCCGCAACTACTAGCTCCAGAAAAGGAATTCATTCAATTGCCATTGGCAACTGAGGACGAATCTTCGGGTATCTGGATGGCCCTGAAGCTATTTCAGCAAGGTTTGGCTTTCAGAATGCAAGACAAGAAGGCAAACGCTACGCTCGATATCGATCTCCTTCGTCTGCGATTTGTTTATAGTCACGCAACTTTTGATCAGAAGAAGGAGAGATATCTTAATGCACTTCTTGATTTATCTAAAAAGTATGAGGGTCAGGCCGGCGATGCCGAAATACAACATCAAATAGCACAATGGCATAAAGAGGAGGGCGATCAATACCAAATTGGTGAAAATCCTAAAGTTCGAAATGAATATAAGCTTGCTCACGACATTTGTCAAGCTGTCATCAAGAAATATCCTGATGCTTATGGCACCCAGTTTTGCAAGCAGTTGAACTATGAATTAGAGCAACAAACACTCAGCTTGAGCCTCGAGGGTGTATTTGTTCCCAATAAAGAACAGATATTCTCGATCAATTACCGAAATACTGCAAGTGTTCAAGTTGATATAATTGCGATGACAACAAGCGAGTACAAAACCGCACAATCCTATGATCAGGACAAAATCAAGAAGCTGATCAAGGGTAAGAAAGCAATTAAGAAATGGAACCTTGATCTGCCTGAGACGAGTGATTTTCAAACGCATATGACGGAGCAAGCTTTGCCCAAATTGGCAGCTGGAGCATATTTGCTCAAGATTGAATCTGTCACTGGTACCAAGCCTGTTTTCATTTCTAGTTTTCAGGTATCCAAGTTGGCAGTCTTTCAACGTACGGGTATCTCAGGGATGGAGCTGTATGTCGTTGATCGCGGAGATGGCAAACCTAAAGAAGGTGTTGTAGCACATTATATGAGCTACGAGAATCGCTGGAATCGTGAATCTACACCTATGAAAGTTGGCTCCAGTGTTTCTGATAAAAATGGGAAATTAAGTTCTCTGCCTCCTCCAAATACGAGTTTTTCTCTGGAATTGGTTGCTGAAGGCCAGACCTTGATTTTGCAAGAATATTTATACAATAATGGAGGTCGCGATGGGCAAAGCACAAGCGCACAGGTTCATTTTTTCCTAGATCGCAAGATCTACCGTCCTGGTCAAACACTCTATTTCAAGGGATATGTGATACAGCAAAATGGCAGGCAATGGCCCGTCGTGCTCAAAAACTCCAAAGTTGTTGTCCAACTGCTTGACGCCAATGGACAATTGGTTCAGAAAACGAGCTTTGTCTCCAACGGTTACGGTACTTTCTCTGGCACTTTTGTGCTTCCTTCAAGTGGTTTGACAGGCAATTTCACCCTTCGAACAGAACAACAAGGCGGAAGCGCATATGGGTACAGTACTTTCAAAGTTGAAGAGTACAAGCGCCCTACATTTGAAGTGGTTTTGGACACAGTTAAAGAATCGGTGAAACTGGGTGATTCGATCACATTCAAAGGCACTGCAATGACCTATTCAGGTGTGCCTCTCAATGATGCGATGGTACGATACACTGTCAATCGCACTCAATATGTGCCTTGGTTCTACTGGGGATATTTCCGCCGTTTCCCTTCGTCCAACGCATCTACGGTAATCGTGCAGGGCACCACCAAAACGGATGATAAAGGACAATTTACTGTGCCATTTCGAGCACTAGCAGAGCCAGGGGCTGATAAAACGGGTAATCTAGATTACAATTTTGAAGTAAATGTGGATGTAGTCGACATTTCAGGAGAAACACATTCACGCAATCGCTCAATCACCATAGGTAATCAGCCTTATCAAGTTAGTATGGCCTCTGGTCAATCAATAGATATTGCCGATAAGGACTCCATAGTGCTGAATTCAACTAATTCGGAAGGCATTCCATTGGCAATTACTGGTACGATCAAAATAAGCAAACTCAAAGCACCAAATGATGTCAAGATTGACCGAAAATGGTCTCAGCCTGACGTATGGTCCATGCCGGAAACTGAATTTCGGAACTTGTTTCCAGATATTACTTGGAAAGAGGAGAATGATCCCGCCAAATATGCCGTCGAGAAAATACTAGACAAAATAACCTGGAATACTGGGGAGGAGATTGGAATCAAAACTCAGCAATGGACAGCAGGACTCTATCGCATCGAAGTAGAGTCGCAAGACAAGGAAGGCAACAAAGCCAAACATCAATTCTACAAGGAAATTACCAACAGGGAGAATAAGAGCGCTGCCCCTCTTGCCGCATTGATTATATCGGGAAATAATGAGCCTTTGGAGCCAGGCCAAACTGCTATACTTTTTGCTGGCAGTAATTTTGAAAATCAAAAAGCACTATTAGAAATTGACAGGAAGGATCAGCCCACGATTCTGAAATGGATCGATCTTGATCATTGGGATAAGACAAGTATGGCTATTACCGAGAGCGACCGAGGCAACCTTTACTACAAAATCTGTTTTATGCGAAACAACAGATTCTATCAACAATCGGAGGTGGTGAAAGTGCCTTGGACAAATAAGGAGCTCAATGTGAGCTTCGAAACATTTAGAGATCATTTGTTGCCTGGGCAGGAAGAGACCTGGACGCTACGGATCAAGGGCAATGGCAAGGAAAAGATTGCGACTGAATTGTTGGCAAGCATGTACGATGCCTCTCTGGACGCCTTTGCACCAAATAAATGGAATTGGAGCCTTGCCCCAACTTACGGAGGCAAAGGAAGCTTTCGCTTATTCTCTGAAATGATGGCTAATGGCGTATTCCAATCTACCGAATCCGAGTATGTTTCATTGCCATTCATTCCACGCACTTACCCTACATTGAATTGGTTTGGATGGTATGTTTCCAGTTATGGGGGTGGATATCGAGGAGAAGTTATGTATGAAATGAGTGCTCCGTCATCGAATGATATGGTAAAAAGACAATCCGCAAATGCACCGGTGATGGCTAAAAGTTTAGCTGGAAAAGCTGCTGGATTAGACGAAAAAGATAGTACAACTGAAAGTCCCGCAGAACCAAAGGTTGAAGAAATTGCTGTTCGCAAAAATCTAAAAGAACCCGTCTTCTTTTTCCCTGATTTATATACGGATGCTGAAGGCAACGTGGTGATCAAATTCACGATGAATGAAGCACTCACAAAATGGAAGCTTCAGCTATTGGCGACGACCAAAGAGCTCGACTACGGCTTCGCCGAAAAATCTGTGATCACCAGCAAGCAATTGATGGTCGTGCCAAATGCCCCAAGGTTCTTGCGTTCGGGTGATGCATTTACTTGGGCCGGCAAAGTGCAAAATCAGTCCAAAGATCTGTTGAAAGGAACAGTAAGACTTGAATTATACGATGCAATAACGCTTAAGCCTGTAGATAATTTGTTTTCACTGAAGGACGCAAGCCAGTCATTTACGTGTGAAGCTGGCAAGTCAATTCCAATCACCTGGAATATCAAAGTGCCAAATGAATCAGTGCAGGCTGTTACCTTCAGAATGGTGGCAACTGCCGCCAACTTGAGTGATGGCGAAGAAAATTCATTGCCAGTGGTGTCCAATAGAAGCCTTGTCACTGAGAATATGCCGATGAATCTACGTGCGAAAGAAACGAAGTCATTTGATTTCAAAAGCTTGAGTACTAATCAATCAACGACGCTTACTAACGAAGCATTGACGCTGGAGTGGACAGCAAATCCTGCGTGGTACGTCGTGCAGGCATTGCCTTATATGATGGAATATCCATTTGATTGCGCAGAGCAGGTTTTTAATAAATTCTATGCAAATGCTCTGGCATTTCACGTGACCAAAAGTACGCCCAAGATCAACCGCATCTTCGAATCTTGGAAAGGAACTGCAGCATTAGAAAGCAATTTGTCCAAAAATCAGGAACTCAAAAATGCATTGCTTGAAGAGACACCTTGGGTGATGCAAGCTCAATCTGAGGATCAACAGAAAAAACAGATTGCGCTGCTATTTGATCTCAACAAAATGAATCATGAGTTGAGTAGTTCACTCAAACAACTAGCTGAAAAGCAAGAGGCTGATGGAGGATTCTCATGGTTCAAAGGCGGACCAAGAAATTGGTATATCACTCAATACATTGTCGAGGGCATTGGGCACTTGGATCATTTGAGTGCATTGCCGAAAGACAACAACGGAACGGAAATCGACCAAATTCTTGGAAAAGGCCTGAAATACTGCGATCTCGAAATGGAGAAATACTATAGAGATCTAGAGAAATCTGTGAAAGAGAAAAAAACTACTTGGGAAGAAAATCATCTTAGCCCTTTGGTTTGTCATTATCTCTACACGAGGTCACTATTTCCAAACAGAGCATTGTCCAACAAAGCGGGTAAGGAAATACAAGATTACTGGTTGTCGCAGGCCAAGAAGTATTGGTTGAGCCAAGACATTTATCAACAAGGCATGTTAGGTCTAGCACTCTACAGAATCAACGATAAAACGACTACGGGTGACATCATCAAATCGTTGAAAGAGCGCAGTCTGACATCGGAGGAAATGGGAATGTACTGGAAACTGCCAAGTGGCTGGTACTGGTACCAACATCCAATTGAGACCCAAGCGCTAATGATCGAGCTCTTCAACGAAGCTGCAAAAGATCAAGAATCAGTTTACCAATTGAAGGTCTGGCTATTGAAAAATAAGCAAACTAATCGTTGGACTTCGACCAAAGCTACGGCTAATGCTGTATTTGCTCTGTTAAAAACCGGAGGAGACTGGCTGCAGGACGATTCGCAACCAAAAATTGAGTTTCAGGACAAGAAGATGGTTGTTGATCAATCAAATGCAGAACCAGGAACAGGCTATTTTAAGCAAAAATGGCCCGGAACTCAGGTAACAGCCAGCTCAGGAAAACTTACGGTCTCCAATAATACCGATCATATATCATGGGGCAGTATGTACTGGCAATATTGGGAAGATCTGGACAAGGTAAAGGGATTCAAGGATACGCCCTTGACGATGGAACGCACCTATTACAAGCAAATTAACACAGATAAAGGGCCGGTTTTGCAACCAATTACTGACAAAATAAGTTTAAACCCTGGAGACCTTATCAAAGTGAAAATTCAGATAAGAGTGGATCGCAGCATGGAATTCGTTCATTTGAAAGATATGAGAGCTAGCGGATTAGAGCCGATTTCAGTCTTAAGCCAATACAAATGGCAAGGAGGCCTCGGTTTCTACGAAAGCACCAGAGATCTGGCGACACATTTCTTTATGGATTATTTGCCAAAGGGAACTTTTATATTCGAATATTCATTAAGAGCAACATATAAGGGAAATTTCTCAACAGGAAT
>JBDSUZ010000362.1:0-1716 GCA_039927395.1 Saprospiraceae bacterium
TGTTGAAGCTGTACGACAAATCCAATCAGGCAAATATATCTGGTCAGGGAATTCATCCGGTCCTTGCAAATATCGAAACGGCCGGTAAGCTATCAAGTGGAAGCGAGATCCGCAATGCCTTGATCATGTATATCACTATCAAGGCTCCAAATCCAAGAGCCATACTATTGAAACCATTTGAATTGGTTAAGAAATTGGACAAATGGGATGCGGATATATTTTTGGGATTCAAGGACGTCGAGATGACAACTTTGGATGAAAATCCTAAGGGCTCTCAAGATGCATCAATCAATGAGTGAAAATGAATATGCCGCCGGTGTAGAATTGCTGCGTCGCAAGGATCCAGGTAATGCCATATTGTCCAGGCTTGCATTAGTTCAAAATCCATTGAATGAAATGTACCTCAAGCATGAGATCAAAAAGATTGATCCTGCGAGCATCGATGTACTAGAAAATGGGACGATTTCGGACATTCAGGAAAGAATGCTTTTCAATGATAAGCGCTATTTGTTCGCTGAACGGGCCAAATTGAGCAACAAATTTCACGATTGCACCACCAATGAGGAGCGAGCAGAAATCAGCTCGCAGATCCAGGAAGTGCAAAAGCAAATCAAGCATATCAATGATAAGATCAATTCCGGTGATGTCAGTCCTGAGCCCGAAAATGTACCAGCGTTCAAAATGCCTGAAACTGATCTTGAAGTGATGATGGAGCTAAAGAAAAAGCAAAATCTAATCACAAAACACAAATCTAAGCTTCGCGAAATGGCCGCCTTGGTAAACAAGCCTGGGATGCCTGATAAAATCGCAAAAAAGGAAGCCCATCTATCTGAATTGAAACATCATGTCCAACTCCTCACTGCTAGGCTCCCGAAAGCGCCTGTTCACGACTGAAGAGTTTAGATCTGCAACTCGACTTGAGAAAATATACATGTCGATGTTGTATCCAAATGATTTTCAGCTCTGTGAGCAAGATTCAAATTACCAGGAAATACTTCACGAATCGTTTTTGATCATGTCAGAACACTACTCGCGACATGAGATTTCGAAGCGAATTCAAGCGATGACAAGTTTTGTCGATCGCCGTCCAAGTATCGCTGAAGTATCTTTGATCATATCTGATGTTGAATTGATGTATGGTTCGATCATCAACAAAAACAAAGCATTCCGGCGTGAAATGCTGATCCAAAAGCATATAGCCCTGGCCAAGCGTGCCAATCTGAATGAAGATCTGGAGGAAGAGCGCAAAAACTATGAAGCAATCGCCAAACTGGATGATTTACATAATCACGATGATGATGCTTTTGATTGGAAAACTCTCCAGCTGGAGCCACCAGTCTTTAGCAGCGATCCCAAAATATTGACCAAAAACATCGAAGAAGCTCAAACCATCGATGAGTAATCTTGTCTACTACAACGAAAAGCAAATTGAATTTCTTCAAGCTCCACAAATCGACAAAAATTTCATTTGTGCTCGGGGTTTGGGAAAAACAAGTGTGATAAGTGGATCCACTGCAATGAAAATCGCCAGGCTACCCATGGCCAAGATATTTTTTGCCGCTCCTACCTACAATCAAATCCTGACAAAAACACTTCCACCTATTGAGGAAAAATGGAATGAAATGGGATTGATCGAACATCGACCAAAGAGGCCTGGTCATTATGTTATCGGCCAAAAACCACCTGAGGGTTGGGCGCGCGCCTGGAAGGAACCAA
>JBDSUZ010000363.1:0-6097 GCA_039927395.1 Saprospiraceae bacterium
TGGAAATTGATTATTCAGCCAATTTGATCAATTTGGACACATACAATCCCTTATCAGTTTGGATTTGGACGAAGTACATTCCACTATTCAAGCTACTGATTGAAATTGGCCCTTGCAATTTATTTGACTTGAACTGCGATTTGCCAGAGGCATCAAATATCTGAATTGAGCGAATTGCATCAGGTCTATTCCAATCAATCACAAATTCCCTGGCAGCAGGATTGGGATACATTTTGAATGAATTGCCGGTTTCGACGTGCACAGCCGCTAGCGCATCCATTTTGATATTGAATTTCTCGATACCTCTCCAGCCATTCAATTGATTCTTGACGATGAAATTGAAGCCGTCATATTGAGCGCTAGGATCTGTATTGTGATAGCGCATCGCCCCCACATCAGACAAATGGGCTTGTTGGAATGTTTGGCCAATTTCAAGAGGAGTGCCATACAAACTGATATAGCCATATTGGGGAACAGATACCAATTCGTAGACGATTTCTTCAGGTAAACTTTGTCCGTCTTCAGTCAGTAAATAACCATTGGTCATCAGCGCAGATTCATTGGGATGAACTGGTAATGTATCATTGACCGCTAAAGTTGGGTTGAGGGAATTTCCTGCAGAGCATATTCTCAGAGACCATGAATTGAGTTTTCCTCCGCTGGTAGGTTGCGTGTCAGTGATCAGCAATTTCCAGTCTCCTTTGGTCTCTGTGCCTGCAAATTGAGTCAATGGCTCTAAAGGCTTGTAATCTTTATTCTTATTGGGTGGGCAAACAAAGGCATCAGGCGATTCGTCATCAAATCCCATATTGAATGTGAAGGATGTAACTCCGCATTTGTTTTTCATCAACAGCAAAGTATCAGCAGCAGGGCTGACCAACCTATACTGCAAATCGCCGAAAGCATCGTGATATCCAGTTATCTGCGAAACATTGAGATCGCTGACCGTCCCATTGTAAGGAATCGTGATTACCGATCCGATCGTAGGAGTACCTTGTTTTGATATGACGATTTCATCGATCTTGGTGACTTCCTCACAGCTCAAGATCTTAGTTTGGAAAGCAGAAGGCGTCACATCGAATGAGATCCCACAGCGATTGACAGGTAGTACTCGCCAGTAGTAAATGGTTTTTTCGAGGATAAGGCTTGTAGGTATATGGTAAGGCTCGGTGATTCCTGAAGCTGTATATATTACGTGTGGTCCAAATGCTGGATTAGTTGCAATTTCTAATATATATCCTGTAGCATTGGAACTTGGCTGCCATGCGAATGTTGGCAAAATACCAACTGCAAGTTCTCCATTGGCAGGGCTTTGGAGCTTGAGATCATCAAAGCGATTGGAAATGAAATCAACCTTGACGTAGCGATATTGCGTATCCTGATTTTCGGATAATGCTCTCAGTTTCAGAGTATACACACCGCTGATATTCCAATCTGGAATATTCAACGTCAATACTGTTGACTCGCCAGGTAATACCGGGTTTTTGGTAAACAAATATGTCGCCCCATCAGGTAGGCCATCGATGACCTCCAACTCGACAGCTTTGTCATAGCCCAATATCGAAATGGCGTCAAGTGTGATATCTGCTGTATTTGGCAAACAAACCGAAATATCCTGTGGAGATACTGTTAAGCTATATTTGGCGATTGTGCTTGGAGTGATTTTGAAGTTGACATCATTGATATCAAAGAAAATATTGTCAGATGCAATTACCTGCAATCTGGCAGCATTTACTGCCACATTTGGCATTAGCACGTACGCGCTACCGTCATTTAGTACTTTTCGCAGCAAAGTATCAGTATAAGTTTGACCACCATCTTTGCTCAATATGATGTCGACATTGCGACATTCAACCGGTGAACGGTCAGTATTAGCGACATCCCAATTGACTTCTACCCAATCGCCACCTTGGTACACTATACCGGGGGTGTTTTGAGATTGCACTACAAATGGTCCTGCTAGTTCAGTGGCTTTGAAACCTACTAGATCCCAAACAGTGCCGCCTCCACCATCTCTGCTATCGCGAACCGTCATTTGGAAATGTAGATCTCGAGAATAAGTGGGAAGTTGCTCAGTAAGGTCAAATATGCCAGAGAGTATCACACCGAGGCGAGGGAAATATCGTCTATTCGAAGTAACCGGATCAAAAGATCTGAATATCGGGCAATTGCCTTCAGGCATTGCCAAAGGTGTCGATTTATCGCCTAGATCGAATTGTTCCCAGCAATAAAACAAAGGATCGCCATCTGGATCGATCGCTTGGCCTTCAAGTTGAAATGGAGTGTTGATCGGGATGTACTTGCCAGTCATGTCCGGTAGTTGCGTGATAATCGGCTCAGTATTATTGGTTGCACTTGTTTCGGCGCAACTGTTGCCGCCGAAATTCCTGCTATAGTTAATGAACTGTTGTATGGAGGTATTGTGATAGTATAAGCTGTTTTCAAACGCTACATTGTCAGCTCCACATGCACCTGGATATGCCATAATAGTGCTTCCACTTCCTGGTTCATAACCGTTACCAGAAGCTAATTGATCTGTTAGGCCACATTTTGAAAAAGTATGCGCGCAGTCAAATTGATGTCCCATTTCATGACAAATGGTAGCAATAAAGGGATCAAGTGAGCCATTGTTGGTATACTGAAAAGTTACTCCTCTTGCCTTCGAAGTTGTGCAGACCGATGGAGATTGTGCTACTCCTCCCACATCTACACCATTAGTGCCAAATACATGCCCGATATCATAGATTGAATTTGGCACGCGGGAGCCAATCCAGCCTGGATTTTGATCGATCATGGTTTTGCCCAAACCATTAGTGAATGGATCGAGATTTCCATTTAAGGAAATCAATGTATCATTGTTATCAACCAATACGAGTCGAACGGCAACCTCTTTTTCCATCACAGCATTGGTGCGATTGATAGCCGTTACTATTGCTGCCATTGCAGATTCAAGAGTTCCACCATTAAACACAGCCCATTCGCCAGTGCAAGCTATAGCAGCAACATAAGTATGTAGAACAACGGGTTCTCCTTGCGAGCGACTCTTCAAGTTGTCAGTAGCTATCTTTGTACTCTGTGCAGTCTCGGTACCACACATAGGAGGATTGGGATACAAATTGCGATCAGGTTGGAACGCTTTTCTCTCGTAGATCAAATATTGCGAAGCGAGATTCATCGGTTGCGCCGGATCAATATAATATGTACGTGACGGGCTATTGATCATCGCGTAGAATCCCTGTACAGAGAGGTCGATCCTACCTGATAATTCAGGATTATCTATAGCGCTAACTATCCAACTGCGAATGTTAGGATATTTAGCTGCAAGTTTTGCCGGCATAATCGGTGAATACCAAACCTGAAATCTCAGCATTCTTCCTTCAGGATTTGGCAGTAGCAAAACTGATTGAGCAGAAGCAATACTGCCTTCCAAAGGAGCTTGATCTAACACTTTTTCTAATTCAGCTCGATTGAGCTGATAACCCTGGAAATAGCCAGGCCATGCCTTATTAACATCTAATTTGACCGATTCACTGGGAATAGAGGTCCAAATATTTTGGGCAAAAATGGAGGAATTGAAGCTTAAGAAAGCGGCAATAATGAGTAGGTGACGCATTACAGTTAGAGGTTTGGGAGCTAAAATCATCAAATGATGAATGCTGCGGACAAAGGTACAATATTTAGCATAACGTAACTCTGTATCAATAGGTTGGATTTGGGTGGTAAAAACCTTGTTTGACAAGTTGCATTGTTCACAAATCCTGTAGGTAAGCGGACGCGGATTAAGTTTCGTATCTTTACAGTACTTATATACTCAAATAATCGTCACATCACTACTTTCGCCGAATTACATTTAGAAGAAGGATTGCTCGATGGCCTTGATGCCATGGGATTTCACAAAGCAACTCCTGTCCAGGAACAGGTCATTCCAATCATCCTTGCTGGCAAGGATGTGGTAGCCAGCGCGCAGACAGGCACTGGAAAAACAGCTGCATACATTCTGCCAATCTTGCATCGGCTTGTCAATACAGATCACCGATTTCTTAATACATTAATACTAGCTCCAACACGAGAATTAGCATTGCAAATCGATCAACAAATCGAAGGCCTTGCCTATTTTGTCAGAGCTAGTTCGATCGCTATTTACGGAGGTGGTGATGGTCATGCATTTGAGCAACAGAGCAGAGCTTTGCGTGAAGGCGCAGACATCATTGTAGCTACTCCGGGCAGGCTAATTGCCTTGTTGGCTTCAGGAACTATCAATCTGAAACATCTGCAGCATTTGGTGCTAGACGAGGCCGACCGTATGCTTGACATGGGATTTGTGGATGATATCATGAAGATTATCAGTTATTTGCCTCCTACTAGGCAGACTTTGATGTTTTCAGCTACCATGCCTCCCAAAATTCGTCAGTTAGCAAGTCGTCTGCTAAAAGATCCTGAAGAGGTAAGCATTTCGATATCAAAGCCCGCTGCAGGAATCAATCAAGTAGCATACGTCGTATATGATCCGCAAAAGGAGCCATTAGTTCTCGACATTCTCAAGAATGCAAGTTATGATTCTGTGATCCTATTTGCAGGTACCAAAGACAAAGTCAAATTGCTCGAAAGGAGCTTCCGCAAGGCAGGCTTATCAGTCAAAGCATTTCACTCTGATCTCGATCAATCCACTCGTGAGAGCATCTTAAGAGATTTCAAAAACAGAGAGATAAGAATCCTAATTGGAACTGATATTCTCAGTAGGGGAATAGACGTGGAAGGCATCAGCTTGGTCATCAATTTTGATTGCCCACCTGATCCTGAAGATTATGTACACCGTATTGGCCGCACGGCTAGAGCAGCTTCGCAGGGAACTGCAATTACGCTGATAAATGAAAAGGATCAGCCGAGATTTGCAAGAATCGAGCGACTAATTGAACGCACATTAGATAAGACCCCACTTCCCACTTTTCTTGGAAATGGTCCGGAATACTTTCCCAAAAAACGATCAAACAGCACGCATCGTCCATCTGAAGCTGTGACTCCCAAACCAGCAGGCGGAAAGCCATGGTTCAAGAAGAAACATCCACGCTAATCAATTAATTAGAATTGAGCACTGATTTGGGCCTTACCTATATGTATAGGCTGTCCTAACTCTGACTTGCGACCATCGTAGGAGATGCTCAGGAAAAGCGCATCAGATAGCTTTTGTTCGAGCGAAAGCCCCCAAAGCCAGTTTTCGCCAGGACTTAATCCCTCTAGCAAAGCTAAAGTGAGTACAGGCATATCCAATCGATCAAATTTCGCCTCTGCATAGCTAAGCCGAGCCCTCAATCTTGTTTTCTGCTTGATAGCCCATTGGATGTCCAAGCCAGGTTGAATTATCATGGCAGGAATCTGATATTCTGCTTGTTCGGCCATCATCCTACGCCATTTGAGGCGCGAGCGAATCTGAATTTCAGAGCCTTTTTGCCAGAGGAGTTCAGGCTCCAATTGCCAAAATCGATAGTAGTAAGCATTTTGAGCAAAAGATTGAGATGCATTTTGCTTTTCGCCCCACAAATATTGACATGCGAGCGTCCAGGAATCTGCAAGGCGGTATTTGCCTGCATATGTCCAGATCTTTTGTCTGCTTTGCTCCGAACCACTCAACAACAGATATTGGTTGAAATATGTATTTATGCCGAAACTGCTTTCAAATATGGGATGATTTCGATTGAAGAATATGTGAGATTGAAATGCTGATTGTGCACTTACAAGCGAGGTGTCAATTGTTTCAAATTTGAAAGGATTCCATGCGCTTATCCATTCTCTTTGATGAGATTTTCGTTCTATATTCCACGTACTTAAGGAGGAAAATTTCCCAATAAATGGCATTAGACCTTTGCCAGATTTCCAGATTCTGCCAGGCTCGAGTTGTAGCAACTGGTTGAATCGCAGATTATTTGTTTGTACATATTCATCGCTCAATACTGCAAATCGAATGAAATCGGCCTGATCTTGAAACGGAGCTATGAAAAACTCATTCACCTGCTGAATGGAATCGCCATTCAGATCCTGCCATGAATACTCGCCAGTGCCGGGCTGAAGTGTCCGTTTGTAGAGAAATGTCGTCTTAGCT
>JBDSUZ010000364.1:0-3848 GCA_039927395.1 Saprospiraceae bacterium
GGAAGGAGAAGAACTAAGAACTCATTATGGTAATTTCCTCAAGGAAAAGAGTGTTCACATTGGCTGCTTGGAATGTGGTCATCCGGCAAGGTCAGTTGTTGGCTTTAGTCATATGCTAGCCAATTTAGATGAGATTAAGACTCTGGATTTACAAACCATACTTAGCACAAATACATTAGTTGTAGTATGCAATAATTGTGGGAATGTGAAACACTATGCTGCTGATACGCTTATTAGGAAAGCAGAATGATTTTACCTTAATTTAAAACTGGATGCAATTCGAAGGATAATTCCACTAAGATCGCATCCAGTTTTTTCAACTTGCTACCTTGGTATCAAAGGATATAAATTTGCAATATCTAAAGTGCACTTCAAAAAATTTCATACCATCTTCGCCAAGAACACCAATGGTTTCTTCCTCAAAATCTACAGAGCATATTGGATAGGTTATACCCAATACCTGGACTTTGTCACCAGCGCCAAACTGCGTTTTTAAAAAATCCTCTTTTGTCATGGGTTATAGTGTTTTTCATTTAGGAGCAAAATGATTTCCTGAAAAAGCGCATCTCTTAATAAATCCCGATTTTCCATCTGACTTATTAGAACAGGAATATTCTTTCCATGTCTGTCAATCAAATCGCCACAGTTTACTTGTAGTGGCCAGCTAATTATCGAAATAAGTGAATTCAATGCAGCGGCTTCTTTTACTGTCTTTTCCATTCCTTTGGTTTTACATATTTTAGATAATGGAAATTGTCAACGAATCTTTTAAGGCAATCAGTCAATGAATTTTGCGAGGTGCGGCCATGTCGCCTTTTGTCGTCAGCAAAATCAAACAGGCGATTTTCCAAGCTGTTAAATGATTCTATTGAATATCTACCATACTTTTCTTCAGCGTACTCCGACACCATGTCATTCAATGCATATTTGTGCTCAGATAATGACCGGTAGAGTATCTCTGCTTCTTCTTTTGTAATTCTCATGGTTGGTTTTGTTAAAGACCTAATTCAACTTTTGTTCCATCTACAAAACATATTAAATGGCCATCCTCGGCAGCAAGACTGATTTTGATGTATGAGGTACTAGCAAATAGCAAGTGGTCGTAAGTTAGAACCATCATAAGTTTATCCATCTTGTCAATCTGGTCATCCACCTCTTTGAATCTCTTTTTATAGCGATCCGCATTTGTGGCCAATATCTTATACTTTGATGTGATTGGCGTGGTCGTATAGCCTCGCCTTGCATCTTCGATCTTATTCTGAAGGACAAACAACTCTCTGCGAAGTTGCTTGTAGGTCATTTCTGAGACAGGCTTTTTCATAGTGTTTGTTTGATCGGTAATTGAAGTTCGAGTTGTCCCGTTTCCCATCTTACCAGCCTGGTCTTGTGGTACCCAATTGGTAGAATGTATTTGTACTTTATCACCTTTTCGCCGACCCATTCGCCATGTCCTGATTTTTTCAATCTGTGAACAAAACATGAATCGTCTTCGCCGATAATCACAGCTCGTTCATGCCTTTGAACCCACCCCTCTGGAAATTGGTACTTATTGGTGTCGACACTGAAAATCCCGATTTTTGGTGATGGGTATGGCTTGTAATTGTAGAGTGGTTTCATAACGTGAGTTCAACTTGGTTGATATTTGCTCCATCCTTTGGGCATGTGCATTTACCAAACATCGTTTTCACTCCGTCACTTTCGACCAGGTCGATTGAATATCCACGCTTCACGTATTTCCTAATATCCTTCTGCCACACTTTTGTTAGGTAGCATTCAGGAACTATACAAGCCGCAATAACACTTCCACAGAGGCAGCGGATAACTTGCGCTTTTCGAGGAATATCAATTGGATCGAATGGATCAATTAGAGATAAGGGAATGATATCATTAATCATTATCTAATCTTTACATAGTGAAAACTCCGAATCTCAACATCATCACCCTGTCGCACTATCACTTGATATTTACCAGGCAGGATACCACGTAGGTCCAGATTGATTGTATTGCGACCTTCCAATAGTTGGGGTGTCCAAATCGAGATATCGCGCTGTAGTGAATCTCTGAGCGTCATCATGGCCACACCGGCTTTGGCGTCCTTGACATTGATTGTCAATATGCCTGGAGAGCTGAAGTAAATGAGGATCCCGAATAGGAATGCGGCGATTTGAATTAGAATAGATTGCATGGTGTGGTTTTTTTGGATTTGAGTGAAACTTTCAACATCGAATCTGGTACCAACTGTAGGATTGCATCAAGACGACCCTTCTGGTTTTCGCATTGGCGCACTATTTTGCGGATAATAACTACCAATTCCCTGCTATCCATTGGACGCCAGTGGCCATCTGTTCGCATGAATACTTTTTCTTCCTCAATCTTGAATGCTGGTGGTTTCATTTGATTAATGTTTGAATGTTGTAGCCGTAAAGCCTAATGAGTTTATCAATTCTTCTTTTGTTGAGATTGCTCAGATTGTCAAAGTATTCAGGTGTCACTTCAATCATTCTTGATTGGGCGATTACCTTGATTCCTTCCCTGCTAAGTTTCCAGTGCAAGTAGTACCGGCGTTTATGACGGCGGTGTTGCTGTAGTATTTTCATTTCAGAATCCCGTCTTTCAAATTGAAATGACGCTCGCTTTTCATGATTCAGGGTTCCAAGCATGATTTTGATATTTGAAGTCAGTAAAGTGAATGATCTTACCAGTCCAAAAATCAAGGGATTTGGGTACAAACCACTTCATCAGGCTATTGACATTTGCAAAACCATCGTTTTTTGCAAGCTGGATCAAATCAGGAAATTGGTTCCACGATTCAGTTTCCTTTGGATTCTGATCGCTGAAGTAAGCAAGTAGATATCCATTGATGTTACAGAGCTTCACCCACTGTATTCCACGACATGTTCCTTCGCCAAATGTGTAGGGGCCGGTGTGTTTGTTTCTTGGATTTCCCTTGTAGTAATGGATCTTGTTTCCAGGCTTCCATCGATCGTGTTTGTCCTCTCTGAGCGTGTGAATCTTTGTCCCTACCATTATGGCTTGGACAAATGCTTCCCTTGAAAAACTGATAATCATGACGGCTGTTTTAAGAGTTTTAGTGAGGTAAATTCTTACAGATGAAATGCACCTCTATGCATTCCAGGCTATTGACAATCGCTTGTCTCATTTCTTCTTTTGCATCGACATTATTGTCGTAATGAAATGGTATCAAACCAAATCCGGCACCAGGTCCCTGTGGTAAGATCATCCCCAATCCATCTTCATAGATTGCACGGATCCTAAATCCTTGCCTGGCCCTAACAGGAGCGTCATAGACTATTTGTTCAGATCCTTCAGAATAGACTGGTGCGAATGCAGTATTCAGGCTGTTTAGATCAGAAAGGAAGAGTTCCTTCAGGTTGGTTGTCGCTTGAGTTGTTTCCATTTGCATCAGTTTTAAAATCAGATTCTCCAACTAAAATGTATTCTATTCCATTCGATTTGATTCTACCATCCTTGTCACCTCCTGGGTTAAATTGAAGGCCCCTGTACTCGCAGTAAATGCGGATCTTTTTTTTGAGATCCTTTGTCTGGATCCACTTGCTTGAACTGGGGCACATTTCTCTAAAATCCTTGAAAACAACCTGCTTATCGATCTTGATATTCAAATGACCAAGGTCCTTTTTATCATTTTCAAAATCGCTACTGTAGTACAGATCGGCCCATTCGATAAACTCTTCACCAATTGACTGCCGTAGCATTCGCAACCTCAATTGTTTTTGATTGGACCTGTATTGAAGTCCATGCTTCAAAAAGAGCTGAATTCCAATGGCATTGATGATGTAGAATAGATTCCACTGCTTGTATTCCCACTC
>JBDSUZ010000365.1:0-6626 GCA_039927395.1 Saprospiraceae bacterium
ATTACTTTTTATTGTCAGCATTTCCTCCACGCTTTTTGCGCAGGTAAATCCCTGTATTTCCGAAATAAAATTCGCCCGTGAAAAAGAAGCCAATAAGGAAATTCAAATAAATGAAAAGCAAGCCGAATTTGCCTACAGAAATTCCTTCCAAAGTGGCATGTCGATTGCGCGAAAAGGCTCTGTATTGACGATACCTGTGGTTATTTATGTTGTTCATGATCAATCAGATCCAATGGGTAGCGTAGATCACCCTGACGATATGCGGATCCAGCAGGGGATTGATTATATCAATGAAGTACTGGCAGGTCAGATCGCCTGTGGCATCAATCAAATGGGAGAGGATGTCGGGATCAGACTCTGTCTGGCATCTCGCACAATTCGAGGGGATTCGAGCTCGGGAATTGTGCATATTGCCTCTTCCTTAGCTACGATGGATGCATGCACTCAGGAACTAGCACTCAAAAATCTGCCAAAGCTGATCGAGGATAATTATCCAAATACAGATTATCTCAATATTTATCTGGTCAAAGATATCTGTGCTTCATGCATTCCGGGTGGTTGCGAGGTAGGAGGCTTTGCAGCCTATGCCTCAACGCACGGAACTGACCTGGATGGCATGGTCCTGGAATCACGCAATTGGATGAACGCCAACTGCGATCTCAATAAGGTGATTGTCCATGAGTTGGGCCATTATTTGAATTTGTATCATACCTGGACAGGAGGATGTAAAAACGACCACTGCCTAGTGGATGGCGACAAAGTATGCGATACACCACCCGATCAAGATCAAAACAGCTATCCGGATCATCCCTGTCTCAAAGGACAGGATATTAACTCTTGTACCACAGATGTAAATCCGGGGGACCCCAATAATCCATTTAGCGTTGATCAAATGGATCTGCGGAGCAATTTTATGGATTATATTCCTCCGGGCTGTATGCAACAATTCACAGCAGGTCAGATACTGCGCATGCAGTCCACTTTGCAATTTGCACGCAAAAGCCTTCTGGAATCAAGGGGTTGTTTGCCACCCTGTAATCCCAAAATTAACTTGAACTCGGTATACCCGGATACGATGTTTATTGGGCAATCGTATATTTTAAACAATACTTCATCCGGCGCTGATTCCTATATCTGGAAATACGAAGGCTCCGAAATAAATTCAGCAGATCTCGTCATAAACCCGCTTGCATCTGGAACAGCGCAAATCACTCTTTTGGGCTATTCAAACCAGCAAGGATGTGATGATTCGATTTCTATTTCAATTCCGATAGTTTGCGGTATCCCTGTGCCAGTAATCCAACAAGCTCAGGGACCAGGAGCACGGGATTATATTTTCACATTAGCAAATTATGCTACTGGCATAATTCAATGGTTGATCAATGGGCAAGCCTTAGGCCAGGCAGATACATTATTCTGGACAGCTCCTGTAGAAGGGGATTATTCGATTCGGGCTTCAGTCTGTGATCAAGTCTGTTGTTCATATGCCGAACCTGTGTATTTGCATCTTGGGAACTGTCCATCCCCCCTTGCTGCCAATAACTGGATTTTTGGCAGAGATGAAGTTTATGTGGATTTTAATTCGGGAACCCCTGTTGAGATTCCTATTCCAAATGGACCCTTCATTGCGGATGAGGGAGTGGCCATTGCAAATGATCCGCTGACCGGGCAGTTACTTTTTTATACTGATGGTGCTTACTTATACGATAAGAATCATGTGCAAGTTATAGGCAGTTTTTTTGGCTTTTTCTCAAGCAGCAGTACTCAAAAACTTACGTTGCTTAAACCAGGACAAGATTCAATTTGGTATATTTTTTTACCTGATGCTTTTAGATCAAGCGATCCCAAAAATGACTCTTTGAGTGAGCTTCATGTTATTACAATAAACATGAAGCTAAATAATGGATTAGGCAACGTAATTAATAAGACAAGGGTATTATTAAAACCTGTTACCGAGAAAGTCACGGCAGTACGACACTGCAATGGTGTGGATTGGTGGATATTAAGTTTAGAAGCTGGTTCAAATAAGCTTCATGCCTGGCTGTTAGATAGTTCAGGCATCCATGAACCTTCGGTGGTTTCAACGATGAATCAAACTTCGGGTTTTTTTGAAGGAAAGGCAGGCCAACTTGTTGCTAGTTCAAATCAATTATTAACTGCTGCCGCAATAAGATATGAAAATTCCGATACATTTGGTATAATCGAACTAAGCAAATTTGATCCAACTTCGGGTCTAATAGAATATATAGGTACTATTGATAGTATTAGGACTCCATACGGCGTAGCATTCTCTCCCTCAGAAAAATTCTTATATTTTTCGTCACTTCCATCTTGGCAAAATACGCAGCAGGGAGTTTATCAAATACCTGTCGATAAAATTTTCGGACATATCGCGCTATCAACTGCCACACTTATTTCATCAGATAAACATTCCGGCGAATTACAACTAGGCCCAGATCGCAAATTATATATATCCCGGATAGAAACAAACTATATAAGTGTAATTAAAGATCCTGATTTACCATTTCCATTGTGTGATTATGTTCAAAAAGGAGTTGTATTTCAATCTGGAGAGAGCTTTTTAGGTCTACCCTGCTATCCGACGGGCATCATGGATCCCGGTACAGCCTTTATCAAAGGTCCTGAGGAGCTATGTGATTCGGTTTCTTCTCAGATATATACTGCCTATAGCCGCTGCGGATATCAGGAATATTCCTGGCAGCATCTGGGATCCGGCTCCATGGAGCGGATTAGTCAGGATTCGGTATTATTCAGACCTGGTATGGTAGGAGTTGATACACTGATCGCTCATCGCCAGAGCGCATGTACCAGCAAACCGGATACCCTCTTTATTCAAGTGAGTGATTGTGCCCTACAATGTATACCGGATTTTGAGTGGGTGGAGGCGGATACAGTCGTGTGCGCTGGCGAGTCCGCTTGGTTGCGATGGAGCAGCACAGGAAGGATCACCCATATCCAAAACCTCAACCCGGCTGTCCCTGCTTTTCAGGAGGGTTCTTACATCCGGATTCCTGAGCCCAGTCAATCCGCCTCTTTTCGCATAGATGTGCATTATAGCCCGGGATGTGATACGACAATCTACGTCCAGGTACAAGTGGACACTGCTCAAAGCTTGAGTTTCATTTCATATGACAGTATTGCCTGCTCTGGTGCCGTGCTTGCAATAGATTTTGTCAGTTCTGCCTCTTTAGTTCAATGGCTCAATCCTGCCACAGGCTCAATTCTGACCAACCCCGCCTTGCCAATTCAGGTCGGCCCTTTACTCGCAGACAGCACATATATACTTAAGCTGAGTAGCCCGGAGAGAGGATGTGAATCGATCCTGGAGCTTCCTTTCAGGCTCCTTGGGCAGCCAGTTCATTTAAGGGATTCAATTACTATTTGCAGGGGCGATAGTGTTTTTGTAACAGGAAGCTGGTTTTTCGGCCCAACTGAGGTCGTGGATTCATTCCAAACGAGTAGGGGATGTGACAGCATCCATACCACCATAGTATTGCTCAATCCTAGCCCTGAAGTTGCATACTCAGTAGAATTGGCTTGCCCTTCTTCTGCACAAAATATATTGGGATCAATACAATTATCTGGAGCAAATTCAGATACTTGGCATATATTCTGGTCCAATGATCCGCAAGACAGTACTTGGTTTGAAGGGGCAACTGGAGATTATGAAGTACAAGTAAAGAATGCTTTCGGATGTGACACCTTGCTCAACATCAATATTCCAGAATATCCCGTTCCACAATTGCAATATATCACCGGGGATGCAAGCTGTCTTGGCAGGTCAGATGCTTCCATTGTGATTCAAAGTTTACAAAACATTGAGTTGTTGTTGTCCGGGCCAATCTTAGATACAATAAATGGGAATCCAATCCTCCTGGAGGACTTGCCTGCGGGCAATTACCAACTCAATATTAGGGATGAAAACGGATGCATTTTTGATCAATCCCTGAGTTTGGGATCTGGTCCTGCTGCAGGTATCTTATCCGATACCATTTTGCTGTGTGCCTACGATTCGATACTGATCCACGAGGTTTTCTACCGGGCTCCGGCGATCATACACGATACCATCTCACAGGTCGATGCCTGCGATTCGATCTATGCGTATCACCTGATCCAAAAGCCTAATCCGGATCCTTCATACCACCTATTGCCAGCTTGTCCTGCCAATCAGCTTGGTCAGTTGGTATTCAATCAGTCAACAGGCAATCTGATGCTCATGGTAGATGAGATCCCAACAGCAGTCTCCGACACTTTGAGTTTGAGTACCGGTCCGCATATCCTGCTGTGGCAATTACCAGGAGGATGCAGTTTAAGGGATTCGATATTTATATCAAGCACATTAGCACCAGATCCGGACATCAGCATCCTGGATGAATCTTGCCTCGATCAATCCGATGGTCAGATCGGGCTGGCAAATGAGCAACCACTAACCTATCATCTCAATAATCTACCTGTCCAAGAGGGCAATACAGCTACTTGGACTGATTTGTCTCCTGGAAATTACGCCCTAAGTTACATGGACAGTAGTGGTTGCTACTACGATACCACCCTGATAGTTAAATCTGGTACAGCAATCTCGATATCAGATCAGGATACCTTGTTGATCAAATCAGATTCATGTATCACTTTGAGTCCTTTGATTGAGCCAGGCAATGACTTGGTGCATATCCAATGGATTGCAAATCCACCCGTGGATTGTGATACCTGCGCCAGCACGATTTGGTGTTCAGGCAATGCAGAATCGATCCAGGTGATGGTCGAGAATGCGGCAGGATGTACAGATGTGCATACCTATCAGGTGCTGCGCATACCAAAAGGCACCATCTTCATCCCCAACGGATTTTCACCCAACGACGATGGCGTCAACGACACCTGGTCTTTGCTAGGCGACACTGAGGGCCTTCGATCAGCACGCATTTATGTTTTCGAGCGTTGGGGCGGCACAGTATTCACCTCCGATTCCCCGCAGTTTCAGTGGGATGGTAAGTTGAAGGGCAAACCACTACTTAGCGGAGTTTACATTTTCTTGCTTCAATTAGAATACCAAACTGGACTGAGGGAAGAGAAGACGGGGGATGTGACGATTTGGAGGTAAGGGAGAAGCTGGGGATTTAGAGTTTGTAGAGTTTGTAGAGTTTGGAAAGTTTGTAGAGTTTGGAAAGTTTGCAAGAGAAATATTGATAGAAGCGACTATTGAAAGCGCCTGAATAATCAAATTTGATTTTTCAGGCGCTTTCGCTTCTTAACGACAGAGCGGTCCCCGAGCGGAGTCGAAGGGTCTGCGTTGAAACTGGATGTTCCAAAATCGGCGTTGGGCGTTGGGCGTTAGGCATTGGGAACAGCCAAATTCGATCTCCTCGAATAATCAACTTATCAAGAAAAGGATTTGGGTAGTCGGTCCTGGGTCCTGGAAAATACTCGATTGATTCAGCTAAACACCTAAGCGACTAAACAACTAAACCGAGCGAAGCGATTTCATCAAATACACAAATCAACAAATCATCGTCGCGCAGCGACTTACAAGAATTGGTGTGGGGTGTGAGGTGTGAGGAAAATTGGCTTATGGCATAAGGTATAGGGCCTAAGGAAGCAGCCAAATTGAAGAAGTGGCGTATGGTATAATGTATAGGGCGTAAGGAGGCAGCCAAATTCGAAACCCTCAGCTAAACAACTAAGCGACTAAACAACTAAACAGAGCGAAGCGATTTTTTCAAATCAACAAATACACAAATCGACAAATCATCGTCGCGCAGCGACTTCTTCGACTAAGCAGAGCGCAGCGATTTCATCAAATACACAAATCAACAAATCATCGTCGCGCAGCGACTTCAAGGAGCGCCAGGAAAAACCACAGTTAAATGCATCTTTAAGAATGCTCTTTATAATCCAAACTTTACTAGTGAAACCAGGCACGGGTAAGGCTGGCCCTTACCCACGTATCAGCAGGGCCTTGGTTCAAGAAAACTTTCTTTCTTAGCCCTTAAAGGGGCGTCCAGCACTAGCCGTGGGTAGCATTCACGCTACAATTAATCTCGATCAAAAACGGCACCCGTACAATCACCTGACTTTTGATTGGCTTTTCCCCAAACCATTGGAGGGGCAATCCCTCGCGGTTGCCCCTGTTGAAAACGAATTCCATTTTTGGATTCTTCCTTAACTCCCAGTTTTTCCGGATGGACATTCAAATTAAACCGCGACTTACGAATCGTGCGTCACTACTGTATGTCGATATGATCATTTGGACTCAGTAATCTCCCCCAAACTTATAGATCAAAAAAAAGGGCTTCCTCAAATCACTTTGAGTCAGCCCTTTCGTATGAACATTTACGAATACCTTATTGTAGTTGAACCTGCTTTTCTTCCACCATCTTACGGATATTGATCAGGGCATAGCGCATTCTACCTAGTGCGGTATTGATGCTAACTCTTGTGAGCGCGGCTATGTCTTTGAAACTAAGATCAGCATAATGCCTTAGGATGACAACTTCTCTCTGTTCAGGAGGTAGCATATCAACTATCTGGCGAAGCTTCTCGTGCGTCTGACTTTTGATCATCAGCGTTTCGGTATTGTCTTCTGCCAAGTGTAGGACGTCAAAAATATCGAA
>JBDSUZ010000366.1:0-6691 GCA_039927395.1 Saprospiraceae bacterium
GCTTGACCTTCTCAGACCCTTTATCTGATTTTTCAAAATTGAGGAAATCAACGCAAAAGGAAGTGGTGAGAGAAGTCAGCGCTGAATCGGAACTAGAATACGTTGCAGATGCCAGGCCCATGATGAAGACTATCGCAGCAAATGCTGGCAAGTGGTGAAATGCTATGATGGGATATAACTGGTCAGTTCGCGTTGGAATTGGTATCCCTGATTGCTCCGCATATAGGTAAAGCAAAGCTCCCATGCTCAAGAATAACAGGTTGACGATGATCAGAATCAAGCTGAAGCTGATCATATTCTTTTGAGCATCACGGAGATTTCGGCAACTCAGATTCTTCTGCATCATGTCCTGATCTAGGCCAGTCATTACAATGGTGATCAGCATTCCGCTAATAAATTGTTTGAAAAAATGATTGGGCTCTGTCCAGAAATCATCCCAAAAAAAGACTTTCGAATATTTACTTTCCTCAATGGTTTGCACTACCCCTGACAAGCTGAGGTGCATCTCAGTGCCAATAAAATGAATGGTCAAAATTACTGCTAGCATGAACATCGTGGTCTGGATGGCATCTGTCCAGATGACGGTCTTGAGGCCACCTTTAAATGTGAATAGCCAGACCAAACCTATGGTAGTACTTACTGTGACCCAAAATGGAACACCAAAATCCTTAATCAAGAATTCCTGAAATACCATGGCCGCGAGATAGAGACGAAATGCACATCCCACTGATCGCGAAAGTATAAAAAATCCGGCCCCAGTCTTGTAAGCATGCCATCCCAACCGCTTTTCGAGATAGCCATATATGGTGGTCAGATTGAGTTTGTAGTAAATAGGCATCAAGACAAATGCAATTACCAAATAGCCAACCAAATATCCCAATACAAATTGCATGTAGGAAAATGCCTGATTCATACCGCCAGATCCTACAACTCCGGGAATCGAAATGAAGGTTACACCTGATATTGATGTGCCGATCATGCTGTAGGCAATCAAATACCAAGGAGATCTGCGACCTGCAGTAAAGAAACTTGAATTACTTACATTTCTGCTTGTTAACCACGATACTATATATAATATAATAAAATATACAAGTAACAAACTTAGTATTAGACCGGGCTGCATAAGATCAATTTGGGTGCTAAGATTGCAATTTTGGGCCAAAGCACAAGTCACCGGCATCACCGAGACCAGGAACGATATAAGATTTTGCTGTTAATTCTTCGTCAATCGCTCCTACCCAAATATTGAGATCAGTAGTCATTCGCTGCAAATGTTCTATCCCTTCATTGGCAGCAACTGCGGTGATCAAGTGTCGCGAATTTGGCTTGCCATAAGGCTCCATTGCTTCGAGTGCCTTAGCTGTTGATGCGCCCGTGGCCACCATCGGATCTACAAGGATCAGGTCGCAACCTTCAAGGTCGGGACAGGTAAGATAGTCCAACCTAATTTTAAAGGTTCCGTCTTTGTGATGTTTGCGATATGCGGCGATGAATGCGGCATCGGCTTCGTCAAATACTTCGATCACGCCTTCCTGCATAGGCAGACCTGCTCTCAAAATAGTTGCAATTACAACTCGATTCTTGAGTGCTTTGGTTGATGCAACTCCCAATGGCGTTTCAACTGAACCATCAATATACTCTAATGAATGACTCAATTGATAAGCGAGAATTGACCCAAGCCTCCTCAGATTATTTCTAAACCGATGTCGATCCATTTGAATTTGGGCATCCCTTAATTGGCTCAAGATCAGATGGCCAATGTTGTTACTGCTTTGCAAATTGAATAGCATAAGATGATTATAGTTGATAGAAAATGGCGGAAGCTGAAACCTAAGATAGGCGGAAAATCAGGAGTTCACGCAATTATTTTCTGCCCTGACCTCGGCACAATACTTGTTGATTTCATTTGGCAATTGTTGCCAGCCTTCCCAACCGTAGGGGCCATAAAATGAGCTATTATGCCAAATCAAGACTAGGGGAAAATGAAATTTAGCCGAAATGTCAAGCAATCTCTTTACTGCAGCGATCGCCTCCGCTGGAGTATATTGTAAGTACACCTTGAGAGTTACATCTAGCGCGGCAAATGGATGAACAACAAATCCTGTTTCCTCATTTCGTTCCAGGTCAAACCAATGAAATGGATTACCCGTACCTGCCCTAAATCCTAGTAAATCGGCGTAACCCATTGTCCAATCCTCGCTAATTCCTGAATGCATCAATCCTCTATAAGTGCCCGGAAACTCGAGTTTCAAGTAGTGCTGTCGACTTCGCGAAGCGATATTTCCCGTGAGGGCCTCAAACTTGCTCAATTCTTTCTGCAAACGGTCTTTGGAACTATTGCTGGCATAGGAGGGATGAATACCCAATTGTTTTTCAGCATCTAAATTCGACGTAAATTCAGCAAACTCCGAGGGATCAATGACGGTATTCTTGTCAAATTCAGCATATTGGCCGAGATGAAGGAAGATTTTTGCAGCATTTCCAGTGTTATTGGCAATGCTCTGCAGGTATTCCAAATTCTGATATGGGTCACTTTTGCCGCCAAACAAGACCTTAATTCGATCTGAAACAGCTTCCAAGCGCCCTTGCAACAGATCTCTCGTACTTCCTCCAATGGTTCTCAGTAGGGATCTTCCTTTGAAGGCAGACCACTGATCAATATCAAATGTCCATTGAATCTCTGGGCAATATTGAATATTGTCTGCTGACCATATATTGAACCTCACAAATAAACGCTGACGCCATGCGTCAATCACTGGTAAATCGAGGTACTTATGTTTGTGAGCATGAGACAATTTTCCTGCAAAACGGCCATGTATATCTGCGTCGAAAGGCAGATATTCCTCGTATCTACTTGCCCAGTAAAAAACTGAAGAGAAGAGATCTCCAGCTAAATCATGCCCTGCACTTGGAAAAAGCAAAGGCAAATCGCCATCCCAACTGAGTTCAGGGTCAATTTGCTTAATATTTAGCTCGTCGAGTAGCCCTGAAGCAGGAATCCACAAATAGTTTGGGCTGATTTTTTCGCTTCCACCATACTGAATTGTAGGTCTGACAGCGTTAGATAGCTGCGATAGATCATCGGTAATCTGAATTTGAGGAAAAGCCGAGAACAATAGTTTACAAACGTATTGAAGTCTTGGACCAATTGTTTCACTGTAGATCAACAAATCAGTCATTATTCCGTTTAATTTCAGTGATAAGGCCTATATTAGGCAAATAAATATGGGGAAAAGACGACATGAGCAGTAAATATATTGCTAAGCTTTTACAAATTGTATTTCTGGTATCATTTATCAGTATGGGTTCCCTCTATGCCCAAAATACATTTCAACCCAAGCCCTTAGATGAACAGCAGAAGGGTTTTATTTACAACAAGGAGCGCACAGTAGACTTCAAATTGCATACCAGTGGATATGCCTTGGGACTCAATTTTGGAACTATACCAACCTATTACAAGACAAAGTATTATCAGTTTGAAATTGGAGAATTAAAGCATCCAAAGGAAATCCGCTCCAAGTCATTCTATAGCTCGACCTTTGGACAATCAGCCTATTCATACGGCAAGCGGAATAATTTCATCGTACTGCGAGCTGGTATTGGAGGCAAGCGATATTTTTCAGAGAAAGCCAAAGAGAAAGGTATCGTTCTCGGCGTAAACTGGGAGCTCGGACCTACCCTTGGACTGACAAAACCATATTATATCGAGATCAATACGATCAATATTGAGGACAAAGAGCCTTATATTAAGTACTCAGAGGCAAATCGCGATATATTTCTCAATCAGGATCTAATCATTGGCTCAGCGCCATTTTTCAAAGGATTTGGAGAGATAGGCTTGATACCTGGGATCCATGGTAAGATAGCTGCGCATTTCTCTTTTGGAGCATTTGATGACTTCGTCAAAGCAGTAGAGGCTGGTATCATGCTTGATGTATTTACCCGTAAGGTCCCGATCTTGGCAAATGATCTGAATAAGCCATACTTCCTCAACCTTTTCATAACTTTGCAACTTGGGAAGCGGTATTGAGCTTTTCAATACTTTGTGATCTTATTTCAGCCCAATTTTCCAAGCAAATTTCATGATCGAGCTTCCAGTAACAGAACAGACCGAGAGAAAACGCAAACCAGATTGGTTGAGAGTTAAGCTGCCTATAGGTGAGAAATTCAAAGCTGTTCGCGAGCTAGTTGATACCTACAATCTTCATACAATCTGCCAAAGCGGCAATTGTCCAAATATGGGCGAATGCTGGGGAGAAGGCACGGCGACTTTCATGATACTTGGCAATACTTGTACTAGATCGTGCTCTTTCTGTGCAGTCAAGACTGGACGTCCAAATGAATATGACACTGATGAACCGAGGCGTGTAGCTGAGGCTATTGCATTGATGAAAGTAAAACACGCGGTTATCACTTCAGTCAATCGCGACGAGCTCAAAGATCGTGGCGCCGAAATTTGGTATCAAACAGTTGTTGCCGTTAAGGAACAAAGCCCATTTACGACCATTGAGACCCTCATTCCTGACACCAAGGCTAATTGGGAAGCGCTCGATCGAATGATTAGCGCTGGACAAGAAGTGGTCTCTCATAATATGGAGACAGTAGAAAGACTTTATCGCTTGGTCAGGCCACAGGCCAAATATAGCAGAAGCCTGGAGCAGATCCAAAGGACCAAAGCTGCTGGCAAACGCACCAAATCCGGCGTCATGTTGGGATTGGGCGAACAAAAGGAAGAAGTGTATCAAATCATGGATGACCTCGTGGCGGCCGGCTGTGACGTGTTGACCTTAGGACAGTATTTGCAGCCGACTGCAATGCATTTGGCAGTTGCCGAGTTTATTCACCCTGATGTTTTTGCACATTACAAGGAAATTGGCCTTCAGAAAGGATTCAATTATGTCGAGAGTGGTCCTTTAGTGAGATCTAGTTACCACGCTGAAAGACATATATAGATAAGTATCTGTTGCCGCTTATCTTCTTAGATTCATCCATCTAAGATTCTCAGAACTGAGATTTTCAAAAGTTAGCTTTATTGTATAGACTCCTGTAGGAAGAAATGAAAAGTCTCCTTCCCATTTAGTTTGGCTGTATACATTAGCTTGATAAACACTCTGCCCTAGATTGTTATATATTTCAATAAAATTTAATTTGTCCTTTGTATTGATGCTTATTTGACCGTCATAAGTTGGGTTGGGAAATAGGATGCTTGCATTCTTAGGTTCTCTTGATAATGTGATCACTTTGCTAATCTCTTTGGTACCATCATAATCCCTTTGAATTATCCGATAGTAATTAACATCCTCCGCATTCATATCAGAACATACGTAGTCATATGGTGCATTATATTTGCAGGGCAGAGTCTTGAGTACTTCAAAATGGCTGCCATCTTTTGAATATTCAACAGAATATGAAGCGCAGTAAAACTCTTCACTAGTAGACCAGCTAAGGTCTATCACCTTATCGCCATTCCAGCGGCCATTGAAGGATAGAAATTTAACCGGCAGTAAGCCATTTTGGGTTATTAGATTATTCTTTGAAATAATTCGGAAGTTTGGATCAAATAGCAATTGAGCAATAGGAAAACTCAATGGAACATCAAATATCTGGCCGCTAAAAGTGGGATTGAGAACAAAACTATCTCGAGTCGCACCATTGACAACGACGATTTCTAGGGGTGCATTGAAGAATGCAACATTTGGAGTACCTGAGGACTGAGTTTGCGATACCTGCACTCTCAATAAATTGGTCCCTGGGTATTGATAATAACCGATCTGGTATGAGGGAAATCCTCTACCGTAAAACCAATCGTTGAAAAAGTCAGCTAGATTTTGACCACTGCTGGCCTCAAGGTGCGACTGCAGCAGAGCTGTATTTGCAAAGCCGTACTGAATTTGCGGATCATTGAGATAATTTCGAATTCCCGCAAAAAAAGGCAGATTGCCGCATTGCCATCTCAACATATGAGCCAGCATTCCCCCTTTGGAATAAGTAAGGCTGCCATTGAAAATTCGCCCAACATTAGTCGTATCATTTACCCAGACAGAGCCATTTTCAGTTCCTGCGGCAGTCGCGTTATTTCGACTCCCAATTTTCCAGTTGAGGAATGTCTGTCCTGGATATACTCCCCTTTCAGCTCCTATTCCTTCACAAAACGTCGCAAATCCTTCATTGAGCCAGATATGTTCCCAACTTGAGCATGTCACACGATCACCGAACCATTGGTGTGCCCCTTCATGTATCAAGAGAAGAGGAGACAAATTTACCATCGAACTCATGGTTTGGTGCTCCATGCCTCCACCCCAGGGAAACTGCGCATGGCCATACTTTTCGGACATGAAGGGATAGTCTACAAACAAGCTATCAAAAAACTTAAACATTGGCTTAAGCTGAGGTGACTGCGACTGCCAGGTTGCAAGGTTTTCAGGATAGACATAGTTGAGTATATTGAGCACCTGATTATTCATCTGGATAGTATCAGTGTACTCAGCGTAATTGGTTACTGACAGTGAGATAAGGTATGTGGCTATGGGGAATCGATGTTTCCAATGATAAGTAATGTTTCCCCCCTGAGTATTGGAGCTAATCAATTTGCCATTTGTGGCCACCTTATTGCCGACAGGTACTGTGATAATGACATCCATGCTATCGACCTTGTCGTTGAGATCTTGCTTGCAAGGAAACCATGCTCGCG
>JBDSUZ010000367.1:0-7802 GCA_039927395.1 Saprospiraceae bacterium
AATCTTGTAAGGAGTCTGACATTTACCTTACCGTAGCTGCTGATTTGCTTTCACTTGCTTTGCTTATTCCTCCTGGCGAATGGGGAGCTGATTGTGTGGTTGGAAATAGTCAACGTTTCGGAGTGCCAATGGGCTATGGTGGACCGCACGCCGCATTTTTTGCCACTAAGGAAGATTTCAAGCGACTAATCCCAGGACGATTGATCGGAGTATCAGTTGACGCTCACAACAATTTTGCTTTGCGCATGGCATTGCAGACTCGTGAGCAACATATCAAAAGAGAAAAAGCAACCTCAAATATTTGCACTGCACAAGCCCTGTTGTCCATCATGGCAGGAATGTACGCTGCTTATCATGGTCCTGATGGCATCAGAGCGATTGCCCGAAGGACACATGAACTGGCAAAAATTCTTGACAAGAACCTCCATAATCTGGGCGTTCAACAAGCAAATAAATTCTATTTCGACACATTGAAGATCAGCTTGCCCAATTCTGAAATGGCAGCTATCAAGCACAGAGCAATATCCAGCGGCATCAATTTGGGATATGGCGACGATCATATCCGCATCGCGCTTGACGAAACCACAACCCCTGAGGACCTTGAGAATTTGCTGGCCTTGTTTGGCGATTACAATGACGTGCTGGATCAGAATTTTGCAACAAACAAACTATCTGCTCAAGGGCAAAGAACCTCAACGTATTTGACGCATCCGATCTTCAATCAGTATCATACTGAAAGCAAAATGATGCGCTATATCAAGCGCTTGGAAAACAAAGACCTTTCATTGGTGCATTCGATGATCCCATTGGGATCATGCACGATGAAATTAAATGCAGCTAGCGAATTGTTGCCCGTAAGCTGGCCGGAATTTGCCAATATTCACCCATTTGCTCCAATCGATCAAACGGAAGGGTATCAGCAAGTTTTCCGCGAGTTGGCACAGCATCTTTGTGAGATTACAGATTTCGATGCTTGCTCGCTACAGCCAAATTCAGGCGCTCAGGGAGAATATGCTGGACTTTTGACTATTAGAGCATACCACGAAGCAAATGGTCAATCTCAGCGCAATATTTCGCTGATCCCTAGTTCTGCGCATGGTACCAATCCTGCTTCTGCAGTGATGGCTGGCATGGAGGTAGTGGTTGTCGCTTGTGATGAAAAAGGCAATATTGACATCGCTGACCTCAACGCAAAAGCCGAACAGTATAAAGACACACTATCTTGTCTGATAGCAACTTATCCTTCGACGCATGGTGTTTTTGAAACTGCCATTCAATCTATTTTTGCCAAAATACATGAATGTGGAGGCTTAGTTTATATGGACGGAGCCAATATGAATGCGCAAGTTGGATTGACTAGCCCAGGCGTGATTGGTGCTGATGTCAATCACATCAATTTGCACAAGACATTTGCAATACCTCACGGTGGAGGTGGACCTGGCATGGGACCTATCTGTGTCAACAAGAAACTGGCTCCTTATCTGCCCGGCCACGTATTGGTCAAAACAGGAGGATCTATGGCCACGCACGCAGTATCTGCAGCTCCATGGGGCTCAGCTAGCATTTTGTTGATTTCATACGGGTATTGCAAAATGCTCGGCTATACCGGCATGCGTGCCGCGACAGAATATGCCATTCTCAACGCCAATTATATCAAGGCTCGCCTCGAATCAGCTTATGAAATCCTCTACACAGGCGAACAGGGCAGATGTGCGCACGAGATGATCGTCGACTTGCGCAATCTCAAGCCTCATGTGAGTGCTGAAGATGTAGCCAAGCGTCTGATTGATTATGGGTTCCACGCACCTACAGTTTCATTTCCAGTGGCTGGCACGTTGATGATCGAGCCTACTGAAAGCGAAAGCAAAGATGAGCTTGACCGTTTTTGTGATGCCATGTTGGAAATTCGCAAGGAAATCGACGAGATAATCGAGGGCAAATACGAGCAAGAAAACAATGTGTTGCACAATGCACCGCATACTATGGCCATATTAACCGCTGATGCCTGGGATCTTCCTTACAGTCGCCAAAAAGCTGCTTATCCACTTAGCTATCTGCATGAAGGCTTCAAATTTTGGCCAGCAGTAGGACGGGTCAACAATGCTCATGGTGATCGCAATCTGATCTGTGTCTGTCCTCCGATCGAGGATTACATGACGGCTTAATTCAAACGCATGCCGCAAGATCAAAGAATAGTCATCACAGGTGCAGGAGGTTTTATTGGCTCCTGTCTGGTCCAATTTCTCAATGAGAATGGCTTTGAAAATCTTGTATTAGTCGATGCTTTTGATCCTGTCAAAATGGACAATATCATAGATAAGGCATATGATACAATCATTGATAGAGATGCTTTTTTTGAGTGGTTTGCCAATTTTGGTGAGGAAATAGATTTTGTATTTCACATAGGCGCCAGAACAGACACTACGGAGCAAAGCACTGAGATATTTGAATCACTCAATATCCAGTATTCCAAAGATGTCTGGAAATATTGCACTCAATTTGAAATTCCCCTTGTGTATGCTTCCAGTGCGGCAACATATGGGATAGGAGAGCAGGGATTTGATGATGAGGCAGATATCAAACATTTGAAGCCACTGAATCCATACGGTTGGTCAAAGCAGCTATTTGATCTTTGGGTGATTGAGCAGGAAGAACAACCTCCATTTTGGGCTGGCCTGAAATTCTTCAATGTGTATGGTCCTAACGAATCGCACAAGGGCAGAATGGCCTCAGTGATATTTCACACCTACAATCAAATCTTGAAGACAGGCGGAATGAAACTATTTGCGTCGATCAGGCCAGAAATGGAAGATGGACATCAGCAAAGGGATTTTATCTATGTCAAAGATATCGTGTCAGTTTGCTTTTGGTTGATGCAAAGTAAACCGCAATCAGGCATATATAATTTGGGAACAGGCATAGCGCGCACGTTCCTTGATTTGGCTACTCAGACTTTTGTGCAAATGAATTTGACACCGAATATTTCCTTTATTCCTACACCAGAAGATATACGCAATGCCTATCAGGATTATACTTGCGCTAGTATGGCAAAACTGCAGAATGCGGGCTATTCCCAAGCCTTCTATTCCCTGGAATCTGGCATTGAAGACTATGTCAAAAACTATTTGATACCAAATAGAATGTGGTAGATATCAATTGATAGTTTTGCGATAATTCAACACAGCAAGTACATTGAAGCCGATCGCATAAGCTCCAACGATCAGAAAATGTCGCTTTAGATCTGCAAATCCACTTCCTTTTAGCACAACCATGCGCATCACTTCTATCAAATAGGTGACAGGGTTGGCATATGCGATAAATTGCGCCCATTCGGGCATGCTGTCTATAGGAGTAAATAGACCTCCCAATAGAATGAATATCATCACAAAAAAGAATGCAATAAACATAGCCTGTTGTTGCGTATCGCAAAATGTTGAAATCAACAATCCAAGCCCTAAAACTGCCACAAGGTAGATAGCGATGAATAGATAGAGAGTTGGAAGATTTCCTTGAGGAACGATTCCATAAATTATTCTACTCACCAGCAATCCAATGCTGAATACCATGATTCCGAGGATCCAGAATGGAATCAATTTGCCGAGAATAAACTGATATTTCCGGATGGAACTAACATTTATCTGCTCGATTGTGCCCGCCTCTTTTTCCTTGACTATGTTGAGTGCGCTCATGTAACTGCCCACCATTGTGACTAGAATTGCCAAGATACCTGGCACCATGAAATATTTGTATTTCATCAATGGATTATACCAAAATGAAGTGCTGATTTGCAAGACTTGAGGCGATCTCCCCCCATTCTTTTCAAGGAATTCGAGGTTGATTTGCGATGAATAATCTTTGATTATTTCATTGAGATAACTGGCGCCGAGATTTGCTTTGACTCCATTGATAGCATGCACTGCAATTAATAGTTTTTGCGCTTCTCCCCTTTGCAAATGCTTGTCAAAATCATTGGGAATCTCCAAGATCAAATCAATTTGATCTTTTGATAGGAGATGGAACATCTTGTCATAGGAATCAGAACTAGCTTTCAATTTGAAATAGCCTGATGAAAGTATTTTCTGTATAAATTGGGTGGTAGCTTGTGAGTGATCATGGTTGACGATTGCCAGTTGGATATTGCTTACTTCGTAGTTGGCTGCCAGAGGCAGGATGATCAATTGAATGGTCGGAATGACGACAATCATCGCAAGAATTATCTTATTCCTGAATATTTGCCTGAATTCTTTTTCCAATAAAAATCGCAATCGCCTCATTGTAATCTGATTTTGAATTGTTTCAAACTCACCAGGATAAAAAAGCAAGCGGTGCCAAATAAAATGCAGGTTTCTTTCCAAATATCAGCAAATCCCAATCCCTTGATCATGATGGATTTGACGATGATATAGAACCATTTGGAGGGCACAACATCGGAAATGTACTGTAATGGGATAGGCATATTTTCGATGGGAAACATAAATCCAGAAAATAGCAGAGTAGGCAACATCATACCCATCAGCGAAATCAACATCGCCGACTGTTGGGATTCTGTCTTGATTGATATTAAGATTCCAATCGAAAGACAAGCGATGATAAATAGAGTGCATTCTGCGTATAGCAATACGATATTACCCAGTATTGGTAGATCCATGAGAAATACAGAGAGCAGTAAGATCGAAGTGATATTGACAAGCGATATGATCAAGTAGGGAATAGTCTTGGCTATGACGATCATGAATGGCTGTAGTGGAGAAACAAGCAGAATTTCCATTGTGCCGCTCTCTTTCTCGCGGACGATCGATATAGCGGTCATCATGACACAAACCAGCATCATGATCAAGGCCATTACACCGGGGACGAAATTGTGGGCGCTCTTTAGTTGTGGATTGTAAAGCATGCGCATTTCCGTTGTGATCTGGAAATGTGGCTTTAATTGTGGGCTGTTTTCTTGTTGAAACTGGCCAATATTTGCCCTCAGATAGAGATTGAGCGTCTGTGCTATATTGGGATCTGAGGCGTCGGCAATTATTTGCATACTTTGCTTGCGATCTGGTGCTGCTAAAGCATCAAAACCGGGGCCAATAATCAGGGCGATCTTCGCTTGGTTTGATTTGAATACGTTCTCCAATTCTGCCTCAGAGTGGAAATACTTGACTAATTCAAAGTTCTTGCTGTTGCCAATTTTGTGAATTAGCTGCCGTGATTCAGCATTTTGTGATTGATCCCATATGATGAGTCGCGCATTTTTTACTTCGTTGCTCAGCGCAAATCCAAATATCAATATTTGGGCAATGGGCATACCTAGCAAGATCAAAAGCGTCTTTTTGTCGCGCAGTACGTGCGCAAATTCTTTCCTAATAAATGCAAATAATTGTTTCATAATCTATTGCATTGGACTTGAACTGCCTCTGGCCAATTTGAGGAAAACTGCATCAATGCTATCAAGCTCAAATTGCTTTTTGAGACTGCTTGGTGTATCAATTGCAGCCATTTTGCCATCAACCATGATTGATATTCGGTCGCAATATTCAGCCTCGTCCATATAGTGTGTGGTAATGAACATCGTGATCTTGCGTGCGGCGGCGGCATATATCATATCCCAAAACTGACGACGCGACAGCGGATCAACACCTGCGGTTGGTTCGTCCAGGAATACAATCTTCGGCTCATGCATCATTGCTATAGAAAAGGCAAGTTTTTGCTTCCAGCCAAGTGGAAGGCTCTGAACCATTTTGTTTTTTTGGCTTTCCAGGCCCAAGTCCTCGATGAAGGTTTTAGATTTTTGCTTTATTTGCTCGTCGCTCAGGCCATAGATGCCGCCGTAAAATCGGATATTCTCTACAATGGAAAGATCTTCGTAAAGTGAGAATTTTTGGCTCATGTAGCCGATATTGTCCTTCAGATGATTGGTCTCGCGGTAAATATCATAACCTGCGACCTTGGCATCGCCAGAACTCGGTTTCAGCAAGCCGCAGAGCATTCTGATTGCTGTTGTTTTACCCGCGCCATTAGCACCAAGAAAGCCAAATATTTCGCCTGGATAGACTTCAAAATTGAGCGAATCCACTGCAGTGAAATTGCCGAATTGCTTGCTTAGATTGACTGTTTTGATGACTGGATTCATGCGCTTTGTTTTGTCATCAATTGGATGAAGCAATCTTCAATTTCTGGCTCAATTGCTTCAATTGAGGTAGCGTCATGATTTTTGGCTTGTAGATATTTCTTCAAGGAGTCGATCGCATTTATTCCCTTATTCTTAAGCGTAAAATGAACAAATTCGCCATAGACATATACCAGATCGATTTGCTCGATTTGCTTCATGTCCTGCAATAGCTCATAAGTCTTTTGCGTACTGATCTGATAGAGCGGGCCATGATAATGACTGATGATTTGTTTTGGGGTATTTACAGCCATGATTTTACCTGCTTGTATCAATGCGATTTGGTCGCATCGAGCGGCTTCATCCATGTGGGGAGTTGAAACAAGTATCGTGATACCTTTTTTCTTGAGGCTGTAGAGCATATCCCAGAATTCCTTGCGAGATACTGGATCGACGCCTGTTGTTGGCTCGTCGAGAAAGAGAATTTTTGGCTCGTGAATCAATGCGCAGCAAAGGGCCAGTTTTTGCTTCATTCCGCCTGATAATTGCCCTGCCTTTCTGTGTTTGAATGGCTCTATTTGAATATAAATATCGTGTATCAGGGACATGTTTTCTTCAATTTTGCTTCCAAAAATGGTCGCAAAGAATTGTAGATTTTCCAAAACTGTTAGGTCTTGATAAAGTGAGAATTTGCCCGGCATGTAGCCGACTTTTTTCCTGATTGATTTGTATTCCGTCACGACCTCTGAGCCATCGACCCAAGCTTCTCCTTCATCAGCTAGTATCAGTGTGGTTAGAATCCTAAATAGTGTCGTCTTGCCAGCTCCATCTGGTCCGATTAGGCCAAATATGGTTCCTTCAGTGATTTCAAAGGAAACATTATCTAAAGCGAGCACTTGCTCCTTTGCATACGTTTTGCTGATTCCCTTTACAATTACTGAGCTCATTGAAATGCGTTTGTTATTGCTACTGATGATTAGAAATGTACTTCTCCGTACATGCCTAGTTTGAGCAATCCATCATTGGGTACCTGCACCTTGACGGCATACACCAGATTGGCTCTCTCTTCTGCCGTTTGGATGGTCTTAGGAGTAAATTCTGCCTGATTGCTAATCCAGATTAGCTTGCCAGTATATTTCTTTGGCGCCTCCTTGCCTAGATCTGCGGTGACCGTGACTTCTTGGCCAAGTTTGATTTTGCCAAATTGTGAGGCGGTGATATATGCCCTGAGTTGTAGGGTATTGAGGTCTGCAATCTTGTACAATGGTTTGCCAGCATTAGCAATCTCAAATGGCTCCACATATTTGGCCAGCACAATGCCTTTAATCGGATTGATGATGAGTGATTTGGCTATTTGATCGTCAATCTGGGCTATCTGTACTATGATAGGACTGGTCTGCTGGCCAATCGATTGATTGGTGATCTGCAGACTTGATTTCTGTGCCGTGATTTGTTTTTTTATTACGTCAATTTGGGCATTTACATCATCCAATTGTTTGCTGGCAACTGCACCGGCATTGACAAGATTTTGCACTCGTGTTTTTTCACGCTCAGCGCTTGCTAATTGCGCATTTAGCACATCGATCTGCTTACCGACATTTGGCCTTTGCGACAGGGTGCTTTTGATCTGAGTCATCAATTGTTTCTTCTTGAGATACAATTGCACTGTATCGATGTAGCCAATCAATTCGCCGGGCTTGAGTTC
>JBDSUZ010000368.1:0-2960 GCA_039927395.1 Saprospiraceae bacterium
TTAGTTCTTTTCTAATGATTTGCTTCAGTTGAGTCGAAAACTCCTTTTGCAATATCCATTGAAGATAACTGGCCTCCGCCTCTTGTACTTGCCCGATTGTTTTGCCAACGTATTTACCAAAATTGAAGACAATAGTACCATCTGGTTCGTAACGCAATTTTTGTGTCGCGTCAGGTGTCCTCAGATCGTTGGTGAAATCGTGGAGAACTTGAATATCATTGCGTATTGGAGCAGGGACAATTTCGCCCTCTTCGCCAACAAGATCTTGACCTTCGTACTTGGCAATCTGGCCTTGAAGCACTTTAACGGTAGCTCGTACATCTTCCAAAGCATCGTGAGCATCAACGAGTTCTTCCTGGCAATAGAATCGATAAGCAGCTTTCAATGTGCGTGGTTCCATCTTATAGAATACCCGCTGTACATCGATTAATCGTCTGTTGTCGATTTCGAAATCTATTCCTATGCGAGCAAATTCTTCCATCAACATCGGGATATCAAAACGATTGGAATTATAGCCTGAGAGGTCAGAATTGCCGATGAAGGCGAGAATCTTTGGACCTAGAATATCAAATCCAGGCTTGTTGGCAACTGCTGCAGCAGTGATACCATGTACTGCCATAGCTTCATCCGAGATTGGGATTCCAGGATTGACCAGTTCGTATAGTTCTTCGGGCTCTCTGCCATCGGCGAAATACTTGATAATCGCGATTTGTACGATACGATCGCGTAAGATATTTAAGCCCGTGGATTCTAGATCAAAAAAGCATAGATCGCGATCTAAATTGAATTTGGTCATTTAGGTTGTTTGTTTTGATCGCCAGCTTCAGCTTCGTGATTGAAATATCCCTCCCCTTTGGCAGCCTTTTGCACGCCATGGAGTTGAAGGGGCTTCAGGCGTTTGCGCAAGCGCATATTGAGGAATTCGACCAATAGGGAGAATGCAATCGCAAAGTATAAATAGCCTTTTGGCACAGTTCCAATCTCGGTCTCCCCAAATTGTATATGCCCGATATGTGCGCCTTCAACGATCAACATAAATCCGATCAATATCAGGAACGACAGTCCCAACATCTGGATAGTTGGGTGTTCGTTGACGAAATTACCAACTGGGTTGGCAAATAACATCATAATTAGCACGCTGATCACTACAGCGACTATCATAAGACCTAATGCACCCTCGATTCCAGTAGTCATACCGACCGCAGTTAGGATAGAATCGATGGAAAAGACAATATTGATAATTGATATTTGGATTACAGCATTCATCACTGTGGTGGATTTCCTTTCGGCCTGATGTACATCTTTTTCGTTGCCCTCCAGTTTGTGGTGGATTTCAGTAGTTGCCTTATATAGTAGGAATATACCTCCAAGGATTAGGATTATGCTTTGTCCAGACAATCCACCTCTAATCCAGGAGCCGTGAAACTCGATCCATGGTTTTTCCATCGCGACCAGCACTGCTACTCCAAATAGGAGTGCAATCCGCATCGCCATAGCGAGTATCAAACCGATATTGGTTGCTCGTTTTTGCTCCTTACCTTTCAGTTTGCCTGATATGATCGAGATGAATATGATATTGTCCACACCCAGTACGATTTCTAAGAAAGTCAAGGTTAGTAGACTTATCCAAGTCTGGGCTAAACTAAAATCGGGAAAAATATTCAGTAGTAATAAATCCATTTTACCTTCGCAGTCGTTGATTAAGTGGGCAAAAGTACAAAGTAATTCAAGCAATCATCATATGCTTGATAATCGAAATCAAATGAATCCATACCGTATCCTCAAATTATCGGAACTCGAGCCGCTACAAGCAGAATTTGTTCAATTTCTGAGTGCCAACGGAATTGATGCGGCCGCATGGACCAAAATTCAGGAAGAGCAGCAGGGGCAGATGGATTTGCTATTGAGCCAATTTAGCCGGATAGTTTGGGAAAAAGTGCTTGGGAAGGTCGATCTTGTGGAGAAGCTCGATGGGCAGATATTGTATATGGTCAAATTTGGCGACGATGAAGCACTTTTGATTGGAATCGAATTTGCCGAAGGCGCAGAGGAGTATTTGTGGCAAAATATTCCGGATGATCATCAAATTAACATTGGGCAAAACAATATAAGATGCTTTTCTGTAATTAAGTCTTATAGTAAGAGTAGAGCCGAAGAATTGTATTTCCTGATAGAGTTGGGGTACCAAGTTAGTGAGAAGCTCGATTTGTTTCACGACCTTGCGCAACAGTTAGGATTGGCATTGCCAGAATCACAACAAACCAAAAACGAACTATGAAAAACTTATTTATCGCCTTTGCCTTTCTTTTCGTTTCAATTTCTGTGGAGGCCCAGTCTCAAAAAATTCCTCTGATTGAACATTTTACTAACACAAAATGCTCGGTCTGTAAAAACAAGAATCCTAAATTCTACACGCTATTTGCTCCATACCAGAGCAAAATCCATCATGTTTCGATTCACCCATCAGTCCCATACGTCGATTGCGCATTATACCAAGCCAACATACCTGACAACGGTGCGCGTCAAGATTACTATCAAATATTTGGCACACCAGTGGGCTATATGAATGGCATGGAAGCTTCCAACGGTACCAATATTTTCACACAAACTGAACTCGACCAGTCTCTTTTGGAGAGCAGCCCAATCGAAATGAAGGTTGTTGAAAATACTGGAATCAACCGTTCAGTAAGTGTTGAAATCAAAACGACAGGCAATCCTCCTGCCGGCAATTACAAATTGCATTTGATGGCAGTAGAAAATGAGCTCAATTACAATTCACCAAATGGGGAGACGCTGCATCACGATGTGTTGCGCAAGATGATTCCTGACTTCAATGGTACCGACATTTCATTGCAATCGGCGGGCTTCAATCAAATACTTAATTTCAACTACAGCATTCCAGCTGCGTGGGTAGAGAGCCAAATGTATGTCATCGCATTTGTCCAAAATCAAGATACCAA
>JBDSUZ010000369.1:0-2226 GCA_039927395.1 Saprospiraceae bacterium
ACGTTGACGGATTTACGCCAGAGAATTTTGGCAGGATGGCTATGGGATTGCCCTCATATATTCCCGCAACACCCAATGGGATCCTATTGCTTTTGAAGCAGTATGAAATTGCCACCAAAGGTAAGCACTGTGTGGTGCTAGGCCGCAGTCATATAGTTGGACTGCCCATAAGTATTTTGATGGGAAGGAAGACCTATCCGGGAAATTGTACAGTTACTCTAGCACATAGCGCCACCGAAAACTTATCTGAGGTCCTTCGTTCAGCCGATATCCTGATAGCAGCCATTGGCATCCCCCAATATATTCATGCAGATATGATCAAGCCTGGAGCTGTGGTCATTGATGTGGGAATCAATAGGGTAGAGGATGCAACATCGCCGCGCGGATTTAGATTGACTGGAGATGTAAATTTTCCTGCAGTTGCGCCATTTGCCTCATATATTACACCTGTTCCAGGAGGCGTCGGACTTATGACCGTCACTTCACTCTTGCTTAATACATTCCTTGCGGCTCAGAAAGCCATTTATAGCTGAACATGGATTACTACAAATACGAAATCTCATCTAAAGTTGCCGATCCTGAGATCCTTTTAGGAGTCTTGAGCCATTTGCCTTTTGACACTTTTGAGGAGCATCGCAATACTTTATGTGCTTATTTACCTGTAGAACTTCTGACCGAAGAGGTCGAGGATGAGCTAGCTTATTTCAAAGGTGCATACTCATTGACGATTACGCGTGCTATGATTCCACATCAAAATTGGAATGCGCTATGGGAATCAAATTTTACGCCAATACGAATCGATGATTTTGTGCTAATTCGGGCAGATTTTCATCCCAAAGAGACGGGATTCCAGCACGAGTTGATCATCAATCCAAAGATGGCCTTTGGGACTGGTCATCACGACACAACTTTCCTAGTAATTCAGGCGATGCGTCAATATGAATTTAGGGACAAGAAGGTGTTGGATTATGGCTGTGGAACTGGAATTTTAGCCATTTTGGCGGATAAATTAGGCTCCTCAAAAATCCATGCGATCGACATTGAATGGACTTCATTTGAAAATACAAAGGAGAATATCAAGGGAAACAAGGCCACTAAAATTGAGGTAAATCAAGGTAGTCTTGACAAATGTGCAGATTCTGGATTTGACATCGTGTTGGCAAATATCAATCGCAATGTAATCGTGCATTCATTTGAGCTGCTCAATCAGAAAATGAATGCAGGCGGCATCTTGATAACCTCAGGCTATTATGAGCATGATATACCAATTGTGGAGCCCGAAGCTAGGAAGCAAGGATTTTATTTGACGGAGGTCAAACGCAAAAATAATTGGGTCTGCGCGACATTTGTCAAACAGTAACTATATTCGTTTGAGGAAATGTAGCCCTAGATTTTCATAGATCAAATGGACGGGCAAGCCCATTATTGTCAAGTACGATCCATTGATTGCACTGATCTTGCAATGACCAATCCATTCCTGAATACCATAAGCTCCAGCCTTATCAAGGGGCATGAATTTGTCGATGTAATAATCGATTTCAATATCTGACATGGACGTTAAAGTAACAATCGCCGTATCGGAAAATGAAATCAGCTTGTCGCCACTTCTCAGACAAACTCCAGTGATAACTTTATGCTGGGTGCCTGATAATTTGCGGAGCATCGCTTTGGCATCCAAAATGTCTTTTGGCTTTCCAAGTATTTGTAAATCTCCAGTCAACACAATCGTGTCAGCAGTGCATAATACTTGATGGCTATCGAGAATTCCCTGATAGGCATTTGCTTTCTCTACAGCTAATTTTTCAGCAACAAGATGTACATCTAGATTTGGGTCGACGATCTCCTCATAATTTGCTTCAACAACCTGTACATTGAACCCTACTTCAAGCAATAGTTGCGAACGCCTCGGCGACTGCGAAGCTAGTAGTATTGGAATCTCTAAAATTGGTAATGTCTGCATAATCAAATCAAAAATAAGAAGCCAACAAATCCCGCTAGCATAAACAGTTTCAGTTTTTTCTGAACATTGTGATATTCCTTGATGCTATCAGCTTTGAAGAATAAAAATAGCAAAATCACAATGGGAAAAATGATGGTAGTAAGCCATAGTATTAATGTCAAATATGAAAATGTAATATTGTAAATAAAGAAATATAAGGAAAAAATAAATAGTACAATTCCTATTAAGCCTCCATATATTTTACTTGCTCTAACACCATATTTCAC
>JBDSUZ010000370.1:0-3123 GCA_039927395.1 Saprospiraceae bacterium
GACAACTTGTATTATCTCAACTCTGGCAAGAATGCAATCAGCAACAATGCCGAGTCAGATATGCATATGAATGAGCTCAACCAGCTCGTATTGGATTTGGATGATAGCCTAAGGGTGCCTTTCCAAATGCATTTTGATGGATTCAAATATCAGGAAATAGTCGATGCATTGTCTCTACCACTAGGTACAGTCAAAAGCAGAATCTTCTTTGCTCGTAAGGAGCTCAAAGAAAGAATCGGATATCAATATTCCGGCATCTACGAAAGAGAGACTGGTTTCCGCAAACACGCATAGATGGGGTTTGAAAATAGCGGTATTATATTCGCATATCGGTGGTTAGAGGAATTTGGCCACCGATTTTTTTTGCAATTTTGAATCCAATAGCCAAATATTGGAACTGTCTTCCACTGAAATAAACAATTTTCGCCAAAAATTATTGACCTGGGCTTCTCAGGTTGAGCGACCTATGCCCTGGAAAGGCATTACCGACCCCTACAAGATTTGGCTATCGGAGATCATACTGCAGCAGACACGCGTAGCTCAAGGATGGGATTACTATGAGCGCATGATCAGCCGATTTCCCGATGTCCAATCGCTTGCTGAAGCTCCTCTGACAGAACTCATCATACAATGGCAAGGTCTCGGATACTATTCGCGAGCGCGAAATCTCCATAAATGTGCCGAAATCATCTGGACAGTGCATCAAGGCAAGTTCCCGAATAACTATGAAGCTTTATTGAAATTGCCGGGCATCGGCCCTTACACCGCTGCCGCTATTGCTTCATTTGCCTTCGCTGAGAGTCGTGCTGTCGTCGATGGCAACGTGATCAGAGTATTGGCTCGTGTGTTTGGAATCCAAAAGTATCCTGCCAGCTCCAATGAAAGAAAGCAATTTGAATTGCTTGCTCAAACTCTGATTGACCCCCTCAATCCAGCCAAATACAATCAGGCCATCATGGATTTTGGCGCTGTATTGTGCAATCCCATCAAGCCATTTTGTTCCATTTGTCCTTTTGAATTTATCTGCGTAGCCAAATCCCTGGATCAAGTGGCTTTGTATCCTTCCAAGCAAATCAAAGCCGCCAAAATCGAACGTCACTTTCAGTTCTTGCTGATTCAGGACAAAGACAATTGGTATATGAAGCGGAGAGAAGCTGCTGATATATGGAAAGACTTATACCAGCCCCTGTCAATTGAATCGTCCATGCAACAACCGCATTCGGAAACTATCGAGTTGCTACCGGAACCAGAGAGAATCTTGGTCAAGAGATTGTACTCCAAATCATTTCAGACATTTGGCCCATATACTCAGCTATTGACGCATCAGAAAATCAACGCATACTTCTATCTATTCGAAGCAATTGCTCCGCAAATGATAGAAATTGACTTGATCAAGATCCCAAAATCCTTGATCCCTCAAACCCCGATGCCGAGAATAATCAAGAAGTTTTTTGAAGAAAACATTTCTCTAATGAGGAATTGATCACGCCGGAAGACTGAACTGCGGCATTAAAATTATCGCAGCAAAAAGGCTCCTAGGAAATGGAGCGGTCAAGAAGTTCTTTGCCAATATATTTGTACTTTAGCGCTTTATAGATACAAAAAAGAAGCAACTATGATCAATAAGGTCACCTTAATCGGCAATTTGGGAAAAGACCCAGAAGTTCGCCATTTCGAAAATGGAGGAATGATGGCTACATTTTCATTAGCAACCAGCGAAAGCTATAAGGATAAAAGTGGTGAGTGGCAAAAACTCACAGAATGGCATAATATCGTCATCAATGGAGCTGCCGCTGAACGCACTCCTCAGCTCTTGCACAAGGGTTCATTGGTATATATCGAGGGCAAACTTCGCTCGCGCAAATGGCAGGACAAAGATGGCCAGGATCGCTACACAACGGAAGTTGTCGCTCTATCCTTCAAGCCCCTTGATAAAAGAGAAAACACTGGAACAGGTCAAGAAAGCAGTTATTCCGCTCCCGATACAAGTTCAAAATCAAGTATGCCGGGCCTCGAAGAATCCCTTAACAGCAACGCTGACGATGACGACCTTCCATTCTAAATTACTCGCTAAACTTTTGGTGGTAATTTGTGTACTGATGATGATCTCCTGCGGACAAGAGCCACCATTGCCAAAGCCACGCTCCTATCCCAAAGTGGTCTATCCACCTAAAGTGTACAGACCATTTACGGAGACCTATTGCCCATTTACCTTTCAATATCCCAATTATGCTGAAGTCCAGAAAGACACTAGCTATTTTGGTAAGAAGCCGGTAAACGATTGTTGGTTTGACTTGTATATACCCAACTTTGACTGCAGGTTATACTGTACATATTATCCGATCGGAACTACCAAGGATTTGGATCAGTTGGTAGCTGACGCTTTTAAACTGGGAAGAGAGCATAGCTCCAGAGCCAATTACATAGACGAAATTCCTTACCACAAAAGCGCAAAGCTCAATGGAATGATTTTCGATTATGATGGCCCTGCAGCTACGCCCTTCCAGTTCTATTTGACTGATAGCACTCAGCATTTCTTCAAAGCAGCTTTGTACTTCAACACTCAGGTCCGACCAGATTCATTAAAGCCGGTCACTGAATTTGTGAAGAAAGATCTCATCCATCTGATGAATACCTTTGGCTGGAAATAGATTACATATTGAAGTAGTATCCCAAACTTAGCGACAAACCTACGTTGCGATATTCATCACTGAATATGCCATCGGTTGTCTCATTGTTGGACAAATTCTTCAAGCCTTGGTGCCAACGAGCATCCACAGACAAAGAACCAAAGTCAACTCCAAAACCAAACAACAGACCGTAATCCATTCTGTCTTGTTCGTCTTGTCTATCGCCGTATTCTATTTTGACCTCATCCTTGGTACTGCCATATTCCGTGACATATTTGCCACTCATAGCAAACCCTGCATATGGTCCCGCAGCAATGTGAAAGCCTGCACCTTGACGATCAACATTACCAAAACGCAGTTTTACTAATACATTTGCCTCAATGTAATTGTTGATAATTCTAGTCTTATAATCAGTATTCAAGATTGTATACTTGATCTGTCCTCCTTTCTGAATAAAATATAACTCAGGAGAGAAAGCAAGGATCGATCCCGC
>JBDSUZ010000371.1:0-4076 GCA_039927395.1 Saprospiraceae bacterium
AAGATCCTCGATAAGAAGCAGAAAGAGATCGCGGTCGTTCCCGAAATATCAAAAACGCTAAGTAAGAAGACCTGGAAATTGAAAGAGCTCTACCAGGCCGGTTTTGCTGTAGCCATAGAAGCGGAGAAGATTACTTTGGAGTTTGACCTTGAGAATCGACGATTTTCAGGACAAGCGCCATGTAACCGGTATTTTGGAGGTATCAATCTATTGACAAAAACCGGATTGCTACCGGGTCCTGTTGCCTCAACCCGTCGAGCATGCGGTCGATCTGAAGACAATGTATTGGAAACCCAATATTTTGAAGCATTTGGGCTGATCAACCAGTATCAGATGGATGAAAAACAGTTAAAGCTATTTCAGGAAAGCCAACTAGTGTTGGTATTTGAATAAGTTATTCCTTGACGCAAGGGAAATCTAGCAAGACCTATTGGAATTTGCGTTTGAAGAACCAGCCATTGTCATTGAGTGAGGCGCCAAGATAGAACTTGAAGAAAGTTTCAGTCAGAGGCACATCTCCACCTTGATAGCCTAGCTCCACTCCAACATTGAGAAAAGATATTTGACGGGATTTCTGCAGTGGAAGTCCCACACCAAATCGTGCTGAATAGTATTCAGGATTGCCTCCTGCGAAATGACGTGGATCGCTTTGATAGACAAATCCAAGCCTGTAGCGAATGCGGTCAGCGTAGTTATTATACGACAATACGTTTGGTACCCATTCAGCACCGAGTCCGATTTTGAATGTATTTTGTAATGTATCTCTCTGGATATCATTGGAGTAATTGCTCCAGTTAACGCCACTTACATCAACTCCAATTTTCCATTGATTGCCATATTGATACACGGCCCCAAGGCTCCAAGATCCAGGCAGTGTGCCTTTTTTCTTAAGGTCTTGAACATACTCAATCGTATCGTATTTGCTATAGACCCCAGAAAAACGTTGGTACAATGTGCTTTGAGTAAGGTTGACCTTGTGATTAGCATCCCAAGTAGCACCAAATATTAGGTTGCGACCTTCCTTATTCTTCACTTTGTCTTTGTTTGGCTTCTCAAGCACAACATTATATTGAACTCCAATATTCCAGACAAAACCATTGACGTTGAAATCGTCATTCAAAACATCATCATATGGTCCTATCAAATCTTGAAACTGGACAATTCTTGAACGAGAAATCTTGCCAAACAAGAATCCAACATTTGCACCTGCAGATAATTGCTTCCAACGAACGCCATTTGACCAAAGGAACTTATAGGTTCCTCCAGCTCCTTGGTAGCCTCTGACGACTTTGCCAATATCAGCCAAACTATCATTGCTCTTGATTGAGTAACCAACAGTACTAAAAGGAAGAAGCGAAACACCAGTACCCCAGTTGAAGTCTGATTTCTTACGCTCCATCAATTGATTCAACTGATTCTTGACTGGAAATGCAAGGGAAATATAATTAAGATTGCCATTCCAAGTCTTTTGAGTTTTGGTAGCATCTGAAATAGCGCTATATCCAACATGCATACCTACATCAAAGCTTGAGGATGCAATCGTACCAAGCGATGCAGGATTCACGACGTTGATCTGATATGGGTCCTGGAAAGCGGAGCTTAAATCGCCCATAAATTTGGTAGCAAGGAAATTTGGGTTGCTGACATTGCCCAATCCAAACCTGGAGTAGGGGGAGAAATCGGTTTTTTGACCGATAAGTGCAACATTCAAAGCCAGAAGGCAAAACAGCAGGCAAAAGGGGGTAAACTTACTTCGCATTTTTCTTTAGCATTTCAAATAATCCAATCAAAACTAGTTTTGCTTGAACGGTCATTTTGTAATTTAAATGGCTGTGAACAAAATCTGCATCACCGCCAGTAAGCATAACGTTGAGGTCCTCAAAAGAATTGGCAAGATTGTCAATATATGTGCCAATTTCTAACAGAACACCTCCTACCCCACCGGCTTGTAGTGCTTCTTCGGTGGAAGTCCCTAAAAATACCGTGGTAGCTGATTTGGAGACCAAAGGTAATCTATCTGTGTAATCATGCATAGCTTTCAGGCGCATATCGATTCCTGGGGAAATGGCTCCACCCAAATGTAGCCGATTTGCTGTGACAAGGTCGTATGTGATACAAGTTCCAATATCGATAATAAGGTTATTTCTTTTGGGAAATAATGCATTCGCTCCAGCTATGCCCGCGATGCGATCTCTGCCCAAAGTTTTGGGCGTAATGTATTCAGAGTCAAAGGACCATGGAAAATCAGTATCAAGAACTTTGAACTTTGTCGATGCCCAATATTCTTCAAACTCAGGACTAAGATCTCTCGTGCTAGAATAAATGCCATCGCCTATCTCGAACTGCGATACCAAGTCTCTTAGCTGTCCTATAGTAAATTCCTCAGCACGATCTTCAAACTGAATCTCAGATGAAGAGTTGAAGATTGCGAGTTTGGCAAATGTATTCCCAAAGTCTATGACCAAGTAGTTCATCATTTAGTGCTTGAAATGTCGAATGCCTGTCATCACCATTGCCATGCCATGCAAATCACAGAATTCAATACTTTCATTGTCCTTGATAGAGCCACCCGGTTGCGAAATTGCCAAAATACCAGCCTCTCGGGCGATAGCGACACTGTCGGCAAATGGAAAGAAGGCATCGGAAGCCATCACGGCACCTGCTGTTTCAAATCCGAAGGCATGAGCCTTAGCGATTGATTGTCGCATAGCATCAATTCTCGATGTCTGGCCTGAGCCCATCCCGATCATCTGCTGATCTCGCACCAAAACAATGGTATTGGACTTAAGGTGCTTGACGCATTTGATGGCAAATAACAAGTCTTCAGCTTGCTCGGCCGTGGGCGAGGCTTTTGTTACTGTGCGCAAATCATCCATGTTCTCAGTGCGTTGATCAGCATCCTGGCTGATGACCCCGTTGAGCAATGTTTTGAACAAAACTGGCTGAGTTGCGAAGGAATGGATTCGAAGTAGAATCCTGTTTTTCTTTTTGCGAAGCAGATCCAGAGCATCAGCTGAAAAAGCTGGGGCAATCAGGACCTCATAGAAAATAGTGTCAATCTTGAGGGCAGTTTCAATATCTATCTCTCTGTTTGAAATCAGAATTCCACCGAAGGCAGAAACCGGATCACAAGCCAAAGCAACATCCCAGGCTTCAGGCAAAGTCGGGCGGGTTGCTATTCCGCATGGATTAGTATGCTTCAGAATGGCAAATGTTGGCGTGGCGTGCTCAAATTCACTCATTAGCTGTACTCCAGCATCGACATCCACAAGGTTGTTGTAGCTAAGTTCTTTGCCGTTGAGAAATTCGAATTGTTGTTCCAAATCGCCATAAAAAAGGGCCTTTTGGTGTGGATTTTCGCCATATCTCAGTGTCTTGCTTTGCAAATGATGCTCGGCGAATACTGGAATTGCTTCATCCCTATTGAACCATTGAAATATGGCAGAATCGTAGTGTGAGCTTACTGCAAATGCCTTCGCAGCCCATCGTCTGCGATCTTCAATTTCTGTACTTCCTTCCTTAGAGCTCAGGATTTGAAGAAATTCATCGTAATCATTGACAGAAGGAATGATGACTACATCCTGAAAATTCTTTGCTGCGGCTCGTATCAATGAAATCCCTCCAATGTCTATCTTTTCAATAATGGCATCGGAGTCATCAGTGCTGGCGACTGTTTGAGCAAATGGGTATAAATCGACGATTACTAAATCGATCTCAGGAATGTCATATTGGCTTAGTTGGGCCAAATGATCTTCTCTTCCTCGCGCCAAAATGCCCCCAAAAATCTTTGGATGCAATGTCTTGACTCTTCCCTCGAGTATTGATGGATAACCAGTCAGTCCCTCTACAGGAATTACAGCAACTCCCAATTGTTCGATATATTCTTGTGTTCCTCCGGTGGAATAGATCTTGACTCCCTGCTTGTTCAAAAGTCGTATGATAGGTTCAAGACCATCTTTTGAAAAGACCGAAATTAAGGCAGTCCGGATAGGTTTGGAAGACATAGAAGGGCAGATTGTTCAGAGAAAAGCCGAAGCCATAAGAAGCGGCAAAAGTAGTTATTTTAGGACAAATAA
>JBDSUZ010000372.1:0-26253 GCA_039927395.1 Saprospiraceae bacterium
AGTCAAAGTCACGCGATATCCCAAACAATGGTTTAACTATTATTCGTTCTGGAAGCAAAATAATTAGAAAGTGATTGGAGATATTCTGCCATACATTCCACAAAGAGCGCCGATGGTGATGGTGGACAATCTGCTAGAGCATTCTGAACAGAAGGCAATTTCTTCTTTCGAAATACGAGCTGACAATCTGTTCCTGTATGACGGAACGATGAATGGCAATGGCCTGATCGAAAACATAGCGCAGACGGCGGCAGCACATGCAGGTTATCACTTTTTCAAGAAGAATGAAAGTGTAAAAAAGGGCTTCATCGCCGGGATCAAAGATTTCAAAATAGTTTCATTGCCAGCTATGGGTCAAACTATTAATACGCAGATCAGCGTCATCAATCAAGTAATGGATTTTACAATTATTGAAGGCAAGGTGTACCTTGAAGGCATATTGATAGCTTCTTGCGAAATGCGCATTTTCACACTAGCTGCATAATTGACAACATCAAAGCAATTCTAAACAAAACAAAATCTTCAACCATGACAAAGTATTTATTGGCAATCACCTTGAGCGTAGGATTTTTGATTCCTGTAGCCCTTGAGGCACAAACTGCTAAAGATGTATTTGATTCAGACGTCAAATTAACCTGGTGTGGTGTGGATTTTAGTTTGGCCAAATTTGTAGGCAACGCCAAGGAAATGAGTCAAGAACGAGTAGAGCGAGAAGTTCCCAGTTTTAATGGCATTCTATATACCGAAAAGGATAAATATGACGTGAGAAAGTATCTAAACAAGTACAAAGTTAAATACGACCTAGACATTACAAACAAACGAAATGATGAACTTGATTTTTCTAAGGCTGTGATTACAAAATCATCAGGAGCTGATACCTTGAGCTTATCAGACATAAAAGAACTAGTCTCTGGATATGATTTTGGTGATGCTTCTGGAGTGGCTTTGATTTTCATTGTTGAATATTTTAGTAAATACAAGGAGGAGGGCTTAATCTGGGTAACTTTTGCCAGTGCTAATTCAAAGAGTGTTATTTTTTCTGAAAAGGTGATCGCAAAAGCGGGAGGCTTTGGCTTTGTAAATTATTGGGCAAGAACCTTATTTAATACAATGGAAACCGTGGAAAAAAATTGGCATAAGTGGAAAAGGAAATATGCCTCCAAGAAATGATGAGATTTTATTCCTTTACAGGCTAATAGTATAGTGTGTTAATACATGAATCTGAAATTCAAGTTCGATTTAATGAAGCCGACCCTTTGGGGATTGTCTGGCACGGGCATTATATCAGATATTTTGAGGACGGTCGGGAGGACATGGGCAAACAATACGGCATTTCATATCTCGACTTCTACAACAATCAGCTAGCGGTACCGGTGGTATCGGTGCACTGCGAGTACAAGAAGCCATTGAAATATGGAAATTCTGTAATCGTACAGACAATATACAAGCCATGTGCGGCCGCTAGACTTGATTTTGACTACAAAATATTTGACGAAAAGCACAAACAACTAGTGGCTACCGGTTATAGCAGTCAGGTATTTGTTGATATAAAGACATTCGTCTTACAATTAACTCTTCCACCTTTTTTTGAGGCCTGGAAGATAAAATGGGATCCCAAATAAGCTATGAGCCGAATCTGGTTAGCGGCCGATAGTATGGTCACCCCTCTGGGCATTGGAACTGAGCACAATTATGAAGAAATGCGTGCGGGAAGAAGCGGTCTTAGGTGGATCGAAGATCCCTCATTGCTACCACGGCCTTTTGTAGGCGGACTAATTGAAGATCAGGCTCTGTATGCCCGTGCTTCGAGACTTGAAAGCATGTGCATTGAGGCTATCGACGACATTCGGGCACAGGGTTTTGATGATTTTAGCAATACACTGCTAATCCTTTCGAGCACCAAAGGAAACATTAGCTTGCTTGGATCTTCACAAATTGATCCTCTGAGGATTGGATTGTCCTCTTCTTCAGAATTTCTTCAGAATTTCTTTGGCTTTAAAAAGGCAATTGTCTTGTCAAATGCCTGTATTTCTGGAGTGTTGTCAGTATTAGTTGCCCAACGATCGATGTTATGGCAAGAATGGGAGCAAGTGCTGGTGGTGGGCGCTGATGAGCTAAGCAAATTCATTTTGTCCGGTTTTCAGAGTCTGCAGGCATTAAGCGACACATTCTGCCGACCATTTGATGCTACGCGAAATGGTATCAATCTCGGCGAAGCCGCCGCGGCATTGTTATTATGTAAAGAGAAAGAAGGACAGCCCTTACCACTTGATTCAATTTTTGTAGCTGGAGGCAGCAGCAGCAATGACGCCAACCATATTTCCGGCCCATCACGCACCGGCGATGAATTGGCTATGGCCATCAGGCAGGCGATGGAACAAGCAGAAATTGAAGTTGGCGACATAGATTGCATATCAGCTCACGGCACCGCCACGATATACAATGATGAAATGGAAGCAAAGGCATTTCATACAGTAGGATTGTCATCGACACCACTCAATAGTCTCAAAGGTTATTTTGGACATACACTTGGCGCTTCCGGACTATTGGAAATCATCATCAGCGCAGAGAGTATGCGCCGAAATGAATGGCTGCCGACTAAGGGATTTGAAGAACTTGGTGTTTCGCAAAGCCTGCAGCTTACAAATCAACTGATTTCACGACCTTTGCACACTTGTTTGAAAACCGCGTCGGGCTTTGGTGCCTGCAACGCCGCCATCATCCTTCAAAAAGTATCTTAAATCGAATAGAATATGCAGTTTTTTGACAAAGATCAATCTAGCGCTTTAAGTGCCAAAGAGAATGCCCAATGGATAGCTTATGCCCCAGTTGTATTTCAGGCAACAAGAGCGCTGCGCAATACAGGCATCTTGACGCTAATCGAGCAACACAAAACAGGGCTTACGATGGCGCAAGTGGTCGAAGAGACCAAACTTCCCGAATATGGCGTGAGGGTGTTGCTTGAAGCAGCTCTTGGCATTGGCCTTTTGATCATTCAGGACAATGTTTACAAGACAACCAAAACTGCGTGGTTTGTTCTTCACGATGATATGACACGTGTCAATATGGATTTTGTACAGGACGTGTGCTACAAAGGTTTGTTTTACCTCGAGGATAGTATCCATACAGGCAAGCCTGAGGGACTTAAGGTATTTGGCGAATGGAATACAGTGTATGAAGCTTTGGCACAATTGCCAGATCAAGTTCGCAAGAGCTGGTTTGCATTTGATCATTTCTATTCGGACTCGGTATTTCATGGCATCTTGCCTTTAATATTTAAGAACAAACCAAAATCCATTCTCGACATAGGTGGCAACACCGGCAAGTGGGCAAAACAATGTGTGGGATACGATCCAGATGTGGTGGTTACTATGATGGATTTGCCTGGCCAGTTAAATACTGCCAAGCAACAAATTGCTGATATGCCATTTGCCGATAGGATCAAATTTCACGAAGGAAATGTGTTGGATGAGAATGTAATATTTCCATCCAATTACGATGCAGTTTGGCTGAGCCAATTCCTTGATTGCTTTTCAGATGAAGAAATCACTTCTATCCTCATGCGCTGCAAGAAATCGCTATTGCCAGACGGGAAGATCTATATTCTTGAAGCATTTTGGGATAGACAACGCTACAAGGCTTCTGCTTTTTCATTGCAGCAGACTTCGCTTTACTTTACGGCGATTGCCAATGGCAATAGTCAGATGTACCACGCCGATGTATTCATAAAGGCTGTAAAAGCAGCCGGTCTGGAGGTCATAGAGGAAGTGGACGATCTGGGAGTGAGCCATACTTTGCTGGTCTGCCGTCCAATCGCTAATTGATTAACCTCTCACTCAAGAGTCATGATACAAACTGATGTACTCGTTATTGGTGCAGGGCCAGCAGGCAGTGTAGCTGCTGCCAAAATTAATAAGGCCGGATATTCCGTTCAAGTAGTTGAACGCGAGAAATTTCCACGATTTGTCATTGGCGAGAGCCTATTGCCTCGCTGCATGGAAGTGCTTGAGGATATCGACATGATCGAGGAACTAAGCAAATGCGGTTTTCAGGAAAAATTTGGAGCCAAGTTTCTGCGAGAAGATGAAATCTCAGATTTCAATTTTACTTCACAGTTTACCAAAGGCTGGAGCTGGACCTGGCAAGTTCCGAGAGCAGACTTTGACATGGCACTTATACAGCAGGTTATAGACAGAGGCGTGCCAGTGCATTTTGAACATACCGTCACTGGGATCCAATTCATGGATGGCGAGGAGTCGATCTCAGATGTGGTGGACAAGGAAGGAAATACATTTCAGATCAAAGCCAGGTTTATTGTTGATGCAAGTGGCTATGGCAGAGTGATTCCGAGGCTGTTCAATATGGACAAGCCATCAGTTTTGGAGCCACGCAAGGCGGTATTTTCCCATTTGCAGGACATTCGCAGAGCCTCCTTTGACGAGCCCAATCGGATCATAGTTGTATCATACGTCCCAGGAGTCTGGGTCTGGATTATTCCATTTTCCAATGGCAATACCTCAGTTGGCTTTGTCGGCAACCGCGAATTCTTCGATCAATATGGAGCATATCAGACTGAGCAATTTGACAATCTGATCGCCAATAATCCGATGTTGCACGCAAGATTTGATCAGGTCGAAAAAATATTCGAGCCGCGAAAATTGGAAGCTTGGTCAAGCAAAACAGACCAGTTCTTTGGTGATGGATTTGTACTTACAGGAAATGTAACAGAATTCCTTGACCCGATTTTTTCATCTGGTGTCATGTTTGCCACAGTCTCTAGTCATCTTGCTAGTCAGCTAGTCATTCAGAAATTAGAGGGTAAGGAGGTCAACTGGGCGGACGATTATTCCAAAGAATTGCAAAGAGGTGTCGATGTATTCAAGAGTTATGTAATGGCATGGTATGATGGCACACTTGAAAAGATATTTTACGCCAAGAATCAAGATCCGCTGATCAAAAGACAAATCTGTTCAGTATTAGCGGGATACGTATGGGACTTGAACAATCCATTTGTCGCAGAACATGAAGTAATTCTAAAAAAATTAGCCAGATTGATCGACGCCAAATTGAAATTGAATTTATAATGGGTTCTCCTTTGTTCATCAATCAGATTTGCCGCATTCGCTCTGCTTCATTGAGCAATTTGGATGGCAAAATCTGTGATTTGAATGCAAGGGGTCCAGCTGAAATCTGCGTCGAGCTATACGAGCGATTTGGATTGAATTATCCCAAATTTCTCAAAATGGATCCATTGTCAAAGATGGGATTCATTGCATCTGAGTCAATTCTGAGGACAAATTCTATTCCTGAGGATGATCTCAAATCGACGGCAATTGTGCTTTCAAATGCAGCATCCAGTTTGGATGTTGACGGCAAATATTTTGAAACAGTTGGCCATTTTGCCAGCCCGGCGCTGTTTGTATATACCTTGCCAAATGTGGTGATTGGCGAGATATGCATCCGCAACAGATTCCAAGGGGAAAATGCCTTTTTTGTTCAAGACAAGTTTGACGCAGAGTGGATAGCAGATTACGTCGAGGGATTGATGGTACATCAGGGAGTGTCCAATTGCCTAGCTGGATGGATTGAAGTACACGGTGAGCACTATGATGTTTTCTTATATTTGACCCAGAAACACAAAGGAACTAGTGGCCGAGAACACTCATTCCACACAATACAAGCTCTATATGAAGGATAGTATGGAAAATTTAATGTTAAATCTTAAGATGCAAATCATAGAAGTGCTCAATTTGCAGGGTGTGAGTCCTGATCAGATTGGTGACGAACAATTGCTTTTTGCAGAGGATGGCCTGGGCTTGGATTCAATTGATGCTTTAGAGATGATTGTTTTACTCCAGCAACACTACAACATCAAAATTTCAGATCCTCAAGAGGGGCCGACCATATTTAGGACGGTCAAAAGCATCGCCGAATACATTCAAAGTCACCAGTAGTCTTCAAACAGGTGAATAAGAGAGTACATATAGCCGGGATGGGAGTTATTTCTGCTATTGGACATTCAAGAGCCGAATCTCTCAATTCCTTACGCACATCGACAGATGGAATTAGCAAACTTCAAGGTTTCCAATCCATACTAGCAGACACTCGCCCTGTGGGAGAAGTCCGCATCAGCAATACAGATCTCTCCAATAAACTCAATGTGGATGCCAACTGGACCCGCACAGCATTGTTGGGCCTACATGCGGTCAATGAAGCAATTGAAGGGATTGATTTAAATGCTATTGATCAACGACGAATAGGCCTAATATCCGCTAATACGGTTGGTGGCATGGACAAGACAGAAGGATTTTATAGGGATTTCCTGCAGAACGGTCAAACTGGCGACATCAAGCAGTTGCTGAATCACCCATGCGGTACAGCTACCGAATTGATTGCCAATCATCTGGGTATTCAAGGATTTGTTTCCACGATTAATACAGCTTGTTCCTCCTCAGTCAATGCTATTATGTTAGCAGCAAGACTTATCGATGCTGGCAAATTGGATCTGGTAATAGCAGGTGGTGCCGATGCATTATGTTGCTTCACGCTCAATGGTTTCAATTCATTGATGATACTCGACAAGGAGCCAAGCAGGCCATTTGATGCTAATCGCAACGGCTTAAATCTTGGAGAGGGAGCAGGATATCTTGTACTAGTTTCAGATCAATTTCTGGTAAGGCATGGCATTAAATCTCTAGCTACCGTTCGAGGCTTTGCCAATACCAATGATGCTTATCATCAGACAGCTTCTTCTCCTGAAGGAAGAGGTTCTTACGACGCGATGTCGCAGGCATTGACGATGGCTGGGCTCCCACCAAACGAAATCGACTACATCAACCTACACGGTACAGGCACGATCAACAATGATTCATCAGAAGGAACGGCGATACAACGACTATTTGGTGCTAAGGCTCCACGTCTGAGCTCCACCAAAGCATTTACAGGTCATACTTTGGGTGCAAGTGGTGGTATAGAGGCCGTTTTTAGCATATTGGCATTACAAGAGGGTTGCGTTTTTCCCAATCTTCGATTTGAGAATCCTATTCCAGAACTGCAATTGATTCCACAGTTGACCTTTGAATCGGGATTGCCGATTCGCAATGTCATGAGCAATTCATTTGGATTTGGGGGCAATTGCTCGTCCATCATATTTTCAAACAACTAGTATGGCTGCCTATATCCTCGGAATGGGCAAGATTAGCCCTGGCGAATCTGCAATTACAGAAATGGGCAGCAGTTCAGGGTTGGAAACTAGAACTTGCCAAGAGCCAGACTATGGTCAATGGATTGATGGCAAACAGATGCGTCGATTGAGTCGCATACTCAAGATGAGCTACGCAGCGGCCTCTATGGCAATCGCTGACTCCAAAACTAGCGAAATTGATGGCGTCATAGTAGGCACGGGCCTCGGATGCATGGAGGATACGCAAAGTTTTCTGGCCAAAATGATTGAGCAAAACGAATTTGCTTTAAACCCAACCCCTTTTATTCAGTCCACGCACAATACCATAGCAGGCACAATCGCCTTGATGCGTGGATATCGAGGATATAATCAGACCTACACGCAAAATTTTCTTTCATTCGAACAAGCCCTTGTCGATGTATTGATGTTGGCCAATTCGGATTCTAGTAAGAACTATTTGTTAGGAGCTGCGGATGAAATAATTCCGGCGCTTGTGCTGATCTCTCAACGATTGATGAAAGAAGAGAACATTTCTAAAATGACCATCGGCGAAGGAGCCTGTTTCTTTGTGCTGAGCGGAGATAAGCCAGAGGGTCTCTGTTGTGAAATCATTGATGTGGAAACTATTTTTCACCCAAAAAACATGGATTTGAAGGCACGGCTTGAGCAGTTTCTCGATCAATGTGGAATATTGGGTGTGCAGATCGAATTATTAGCCTTGGGTTCGGTAAGCACATTTGGAAGCGACATGACACTGCAAGGTTTAGTGAAACAAGTGATTCCGCAAGCTGCAATCAGTCACTTCAAAGACCAATGCGGCGAATATTCCAGTGCTGGTTCATATGGCCTATCTAGTTTAGCAGAGCAATTGATGGAGTCAACTCATCGCAGCGCGAAGTACGGCATCTTGATCAATGTTAGCCTAGGCAAGTATTACAGTTTTACATTGTTACGATCATGTCCCGTCACCGCATAGTCTGGCTCTTATTTTTCATTTTGTGCCTGCTTGGTTTCTCATTGCATGGCTTGGCGTTTTTCCAAAGTGCCATATTTTGGTTGAATTTCCTCGCCTTTTTGGCATTCTTTATCTACCAATCAGCTGTTCTTTCTGCAGAGTTTTTTTTCCCATCAATTTGTAAGGGAAATCCATCCAATCAGGCAGTTTCGCTGACATTTGATGATGGCCCGATCGAAGGATATACTGATAAGATCTTAGATATTCTCAAAGCTCATGGAGTGAAGGCTACATTCTTCTGCATCGGTGAGCAGATACAGGCAAATGAGCCTTTGGCAAAGAGGATAGTGGACGAAGGACATATCATAGGCAATCATAGCTACTCGCACACAAAGACATTTAACCTGCTTAGCTCGAGCAAAGTCTTGGACGACATCCTTGCAAATGATCAACAGATAAAAGCAATTACTGGCTCAATCCCCAACTTTTTTCGCCCTCCATTTGGCGTAGCCAATCCAATGCTAGCAGATGCGCTTTCCAAATCAAAGCATCTTTCCATTGGTTGGTCTTTGCGTTCATTTGACAGCTTGATCAAGCAGCCAGAGAGACTATTACAAAGGCTTGAGAAGGAAACTAAAGCAGGCGATATAGTGTTATTGCATGATTACGCTGATAGTATGCTGACAATATTGCCAGCGTATATTCAGTTCCTTCAACACAGTGGACTGGACATTCAGCGTTTAGATGTACTAATTGACAAAGCACCATATCGATAGATAAATGAGAAATACTTCCGTTGCTTTTTGCTTCTTTTTAATGTTTGCTACGCAAAATATTTTTGCTCAATATGCAGGTTTCAAACCAATAGCGGACGTGCTGGCTTTCAAAGCAAAATTTACTCAGGAATCATCCAAAATCCGCTCATTGTCTTGTCAATTTGTTCAGGAGAAAAGCCTCGAGGCGCTTAGCGAGAAGATCCAATCAAAAGGGAAATTTTACTTCAAAAAGGACAACAAAGTTCGAATAGAATACCTCAAGCCATTCTCCTATTTGCTGGTGATGAATGGCGATAAAATGCTAGTCAAAGACGAAAACAAGACCAATCAAGTCAATACAAGCTCCAACAAGTTATTTAAGCAAATCAATCGCATCCTCCTAGATTGTCTGCAGGGCAATGTGATGAACAGCGTTGATTTCAGTTCAAAGGCATTTGAGAGCAATAGTCAATATTTGATTGAGTTGAAGCCCAAGACAAAGACCCTAAGCGGATATTTCAAGAGCATTTTGCTTTGGGTGGATAAAAAAGATTATACTGCGACCCTAATTCAGTTTGATGAAAGTGGTGGTGACAAAACTAGCCTTCAATTTGTGGAGAAGAAGATCAATCCGACGCTTGCTGACACGCTTTTTGCTGTGGGCACCAGCAATTAGTTTTCTCGCAGGATGCAGTTCTGCCTATAAGGATCTAGCCGCTTCTGCAAAGCCAGCTGTGGCAAGCATTTATTCAAATCCTCTACCAGACACCAGCATATGGTACCGCGCTTCAGTTGACATCGTTGGAAATCACCTAAGTGGCTTGCTACTTATTAAGTCCAGAAATGACAGTGCCAGAATAGTCTTTACAAACGAAAGTGGCTTCAAATTCTTTGATTTTGAATTTGGACCGACGAACTATTTCAAGAAGCATTCAGTGCTGCCGCAAATGGATAAAAAGGCCGTAATCCGTACCCTCCAGAATGACTTCCTGCTGGTAATAGGATATCCATTCAGGTCGCCAAATCTTCAATATTTTCAAGACGGGCGGTTCCAATACATTGCCAGTCAATATGACAACAAGTTAGCCTATCTGGTGTATCCACTTGATAGTAAGACAATAGATCACCTTGAATTGGCCTCAAAGCGAAAGAAACTCGTCACATTGACATTTGAAGGCAAATCGCTCCAAGCGGCAGAGTCAATTAAGATCGAGCATCATACCTTTAACATGCAGATACAACTTAGCAAACTAAAGACAGGCAATGTTTCTCAGTGATTTCTTTTGGATAGAAGATTCGAGCTCGGAGCGAGAAGTGGTTGTTTTCAGGATTCGGATCAATCCGCAGCATCCTTTGCTTGAAGGCCATTTTCCTGGAATGCCGGTCGTGCCAGGTGTCGTCATGTTGCAAATGATCAGTGAATGTCTTGAGCATCACTTAAATAGTAAGTTGATCCTAGACGCCTATGCCAACATCAAATTTCTTACGCCATTGATTCCCAAGGACGGGGAGGTGATTGATTTGCGAATTAGCTGGCAAGAAAGCGAAACCAATTTTGAAGTAAATGCTACCTTGTCCTGCGGAAGCCTTATTTTCCTCAAACTGATAAAAGGAGTTTTCACTCGTGATGATGGATCAAAGCTTAGCCCGACAGCGGTGCCTTGACAGGAAAATAGGGCTATTGGTTCCTACTTACAACAACGATCAGTCGTTGGCAGGGGTCATCGAGTCAGTGTCTGAATACTGCAGCCAAGTAATCGTAGTCAACGACGGATCTACTGACTCCACAGAGCAGATTCTAAGCAAATTTCCAAACATAACAGTTGTTACACACCCTATCAATCGAGGCAAAGGAGATGCGCTGCAAAGTGGGTTCGCCCAAGGCCTTATAATGGGATTGGATTACTTGATCAGTATTGACTCCGACGGACAGCATCACGCATACGACATACCAAAGTTTCTTGACCATCATGATGCCCATCCCAACGCAATTATCATGGGAGCACGGAATATGGATCAGGCTTCAGTACCCGGCAAGAGCAGTTATGGAAATAAAGTTTCCAGCTTTTGGTTTCACACAGAGACGGGTATCAAACTATCCGATACTCAGAGTGGATATCGACTCTATCCTATTGCACTGATGGCTCCAATCAGATTTGTCACCCACCGTTTTGAATTTGAAATCGAAGTATTAGTTCGCAGCGCCTGGAGAGGCATAGAAGTCACTGAAGTGCCTGTTGATGTATTTTATCCGGAGCCCTCGCTTCGCGTCACTCATTTCAGGCCATTTTGGGATGTGACCAGAATTACGATCTTGAATATACTGTTTGTGTTTATAGCATATGCCTATATCAAGCCTCGTGATTTCTTCGTGTCACTCAAAAAAAAAAGCCGGGACCCTTCCTTAGAGCCCTCTTTCAAAATGAAGCAGAATCCAACGGACTAAAGGCTTTTTCAGTTGGTTTTGGCATTTTCATGGGCATAGTTCCCATATGGGGATTTCAATTGGCAGTAGCAATTCCGATTGCCATATTTTGCCGACTCAACAAGGCTTTGGTCATTATTGCTGCTAATATCAGCATCCCTCCGATGATTCCAGGTATACTTTTTCTTAGCCATCTGACCGGCGCCCTTTGGCTTGGTAGAGAGGCCGTTTATTTGCCATTTAGCAATGGACTCAACCTGGAAGCACTCAATAAGAGTTTGTATCAGTATATTATTGGAGCTTGTACTTTGGCAGTAATTGCGGGTCTGTTGACGGGATTTGTGGCCTATTGGATCTTGCAGACATCTAAGAAGAGCAAAGAGATATGACAGGCTTATTTAGCAACATATTTGAGTATTTCAAAAAGAGACAAGGCATCTTCTGGCTGCTGTTTGTATCAGTGTTTGCCCTACTGGCAATGCTTTCATTTCAGATTAAGATAGAAGAGGACATAACTCGTTTTTTTCCCGATGATCCACGGGTCAATGAAATGAACTATGTGTTCAAAAACGCCAGCTTCAGCGAGCAGATCACATGTATGGTCACCGCCAGGGACTCAAGCAAAGAGCCCAATCCAGATCTATTGACCGAAGTTGCCGACACATTTGCAGCGCAGCTACAGGCCGAGATATCGAGTCATATTAGCAAGATCAATCTTCAGGTCGAAGACAGCCAGATTCAGGAATTGATACAGGGTATTCTGGACCATTTGCCCTTGTTTTTGTCCGAACAGGATTACCTGACCATTGATTCAGTCACAAAGGCTCAAAATATCCCGAGAGTATTGCAGGGCAGCTATCAACAATTAGTATCTCCCGTAGGCTGGATCAGCAAGGATATATTGCTGCGAGATCCGCTTGGCCTCTCCTATTTGGTCTTGGCCAAATTAAAGCAATTGAAGGTTGAGGAGCAGTTTGAATTGTACGACAATTACCTCTGCACCAAGGATCAGAATGGTCTTCTTTTTTTCTTGTTTCCAAAATATCCTGCGACAAATACAAGCCAGAATATTAAGCTATTTGCCCGCATGGATGAGGTCGTGGCAAATCTGGAAAAGACATACCCATCAGTGCAGGTTTCCTATTTTGGAGCGCCGGCGGTAGCCGCTGCAAATGCCCGTCAAATGAGGCAGGACACTATCTGGACCACATTTTTGCTCTTAGTCTTGATTAGCTCAATTTTGTTTGCCTATTTCAGAAGAAAAAGGGTTCCGCTCTTGATTTTTATTCCCGTCCTTTTTGGTATTTGCTTTTCGTTAGCGGGCATATATTTGATACAAGGCTCTGTATCTATTCTTGCATTGGCAGCAGGTTCCGTAGTATTAGGTATTGCAGTAAACTACTCATTGCATTTCTTCGTTCACTTGCGCTATGAAGGGGATCGAGCAGAAGTAATACGAAGCTTGGTCAAACCATTGACTATTGGCAGCCTCACGACTGTATTGGCATTCATTGCCCTTCAATTTACAAATGCACCGGTCCTAAGGGATATTGGATTGTTTGCAGGTTTTAGTCTTGTAGGAGCTGCGCTCTGCACGCTTATTTTTCTGCCGCATTTGATACCAGATTCCTTCTTTAAGTCGAAATCAAGCGAGAGCAACAAAAAACCATTTTTGGCGAAATTACTTAGCAGCAAATACACTATCCTGCTGATAGCAATACTGACGCCAGTCTTCTTTTATTTTGCTAATGACGTGCGATTCAATTCGGATTTATCTGCCTTGAATTACATGGATGAAGACTTGAAAAAAGCTGAGACGCAATTGATGGATCTGTCGCAATCGAGCCTCAATAGCCTGTTCATTGCATCCAGTGGCAGCAATATGGAAGAGGCGCTTCGCAACCTTGAAAGGACTATGCCGGTCGTCGAGAAACTGAAGGCGGAGGGCAAAATTCAGAAGATCCACTCCATTGCCGATTTTATTATTTCAGATTCACTGCAAAGGGTCCGAATTGAGCGCTGGAATTCCTTTTGGAGCGATTCGCGCAAACAAGAAACGATAAATAATGTCCGTATTGAAGGTTCGAAATTGCGTTTTTCGGACAAGGCACTGAACAATTATGACTCCTTAATTTCAAAACAATATCAACCTGTTGACACCGCTTACTGGACACCATTTAAGCATGCATTTTTTGAACACTATTTAATTGAAAAGCCAGGTAAGGCAACGGTCCTAACGATTGTAAATGCTGATAAGATAAAGAAGGATGCAATTTATCAGGAAATTAACAAGACCGAATCAAAGGGATTTGACAGGCAATTATTGGCAAATATTTGGGTCGAATATGTGCACGAAGATTTCAATTTCATACTCCTTTGTACTGCTTTATTAGTGTTCTTTGCCTTGTTGATTTCCTATGGAAGGATCGAATTGACGATCATCACTTTTCTGCCGATGTTGATCACCTGGATATGGATATTGGGGATCATGGCTTTGCTTGATATTGAATTTAACATTGTCAATATCATGGTATCTACGTTCATTTTTGGGCTAGGTGACGATTACAGCATCTTTACCATGGACGGTTTGCAGCAGGACTTTGCCAGAGGGAAGAAACATGAGTCGTCTATCAGAACATCTATTTTTCTATCTGCCATAACCACCATTATTGGACTTGGTGTTTTGATTTTTGCGCAGCATCCGGCGATGCGGTCTATAGCCACGATTTCAATTATTGGTATCCTCTGTGTACTATTTATGTCGCAGACTATTGAGCCGTTTTTGTTTAAAAAATTCATTTCTGATCGCGCGAAGAAGGGATATGCACCTTATACACTCAAGGGATTTGTGATTACCTTTTATACATACACTTTATTTATTGTCGGATCTTTGATATTGACATTGATAGGCTTTGTGTTGCTATTAATTCCCATACGCAAGAAGGAGATCAAATTGTTTTTTCACAAATTGATACAGAATTATACAAAGGCTTTGCTTTGGCTAGGCATTAGCGCTTCTTTCAAATTTCACAACAAGACAGATTCGACATTCAATAGCTCAGGAGTTGTGATTGCCAATCACAGTTCATTTATGGACATTTTGCTAAGCCTTATCATGAGCCCGAGGCTGATCTTGATGACCAATAAATGGGTTTGGAACTCACCTATATTTGGGGGCTTAGTTAGACTTGCCGATTTCTATCCGGTGATGTCAGGGGCAGAGAGCAGTACACAAGAGTTGGCAGACCGTGCGCAAGAGGGGTATTCAATTGTTGTATTTCCGGAGGGAACCCGTTCAGTCGATGGCAAGATTAAAAGATTTCACAAAGGAGCATTTTACCTAGCTGATGCCTTGCAGATTCCAATCCGACCATTGATGATTCACGGTGCAAGTGATATGATACGTAAGGGTGATCTGCTAATCAATGACGGTAGAGTTACGCTGCGTTTTCTGCCTGATATTATGCCAAATAATCTGACCTTTGGCAGGACGTATTCCGAGCGAACGAAGAATATTAGCAAGTATTTCAAAGCAAATTTTGCTTTGATGAAACAAGAAATTGAAACACCGGAATACTTCAGAAAGCGCCTGATTAGCAATTATATTTTCAAAGATCCTGTGCTCGAATGGTATGCAAGAATAAAGATCAAGCTGGAAAAAAATTATGCAATATTTCATGAATTAATTCCGCTTGAAGCAAAGGTGCTTGACATTGGTTGCGGATATGGATTCCTCTGCTATATGCTGCATTTCCTTTCCGAAGAGCGCCAAATCACCGGTCTTGATTACGATACTGGCAAGATTGAAATTGCAAATCATTGTTTTTCTAAATCAAAAGAACTTAGTTTTTATGCTGAGGACATCATGAGTTTTGATTTTGAGCAATATGATGCTATTGTCATTGCAGATGTCCTGCATTATTTGAGCCCTGCACAACAAGAATCAGTCCTAAGGAGATGCTTTGCAGCACTCCTGCCTGACGGCAAATTGATCATAAGAGATGGTGATGCTGATCTGGTACAGCGGCATAAAGGGACTAAGCTAACGGAGCTCTTTTCGGTGAAGATTTTTGGTTTCAACAAATCCAATCAATCACTTCATTTCTTGTCGGGCAAATGGCTGAGAAAATTTGCTTCAGACCATAAGATGAAAGTGCAGGAGATCGATGAGAGCAAATTGACCTCCAATACCATTTTTGTTTTACAATCAGAAGAATAGCGTGAACGCCCCAACTCATCAATACGGCGAAGCGCAGGAATATGATGTCGTAGTCATCGGCAGCGGCTTGGGAGGACTGGCTTGTGCAACCATTCTGGCCCACGAAGGATATAATGTCTGTGTGCTCGAAAGGAACAAACAGATTGGTGGCGCATTGCAGACATTTGTGAGAGACAGGGTCATCTTTGACTCGGGAGTACACTATGTTGGAGGATTAGATCCCGGACAGAATCTATACCAATTATTTCAATTTCTCGGGATCATGGACAAGCTCCGAATCAAGAGAATGGATGCCGAGGTATTTGATGCAATTGCCTTTGAAGGCGATCCAGTGACCTACAAATATGCCCAGGGCTACGAAGCATTTATCGTAGGATTATTGGAGAATTTTCCGGAGGAAGAAATGGCGATTAGAGCCTATTGTGGCAAGATCAGGTCGATTTGCGATCATTTTCCTCTGTACAATTTGCGAATGGGTGACCCCGCTGAAAAAGATCCCATCCTTGCAATTGATACCGCAACATACCTCGATAGTATCACGCAGAATATCAAACTGAAGAATGTCCTGGCAGCGACTAACATGCTGTATGCTGGAGAAGCCGACAAAACGCCGCTTTACGTGCACGCCTTGATCATCAATAGCTATATCGAGAGCTCTTATCGCTTCGTCGATGGAGGCTCGCAGATAGCAAAATATCTCGCCAGAGAAATCACACAATCGGGTGGCAAAGTGCTCAAAAGGATAGAAGTGATCAGAATAGTAGAGGCGGATGGAAAAATAACTCATATAGAAACCGCAGCCGGGCATGTATTTAAAGCAAAGACATTCATCTGCAATATGCACCCCAAGCAGATGTTGGACTTGCTACATAATGATTCACTACGACCAGCTTATAAGCATCGTATCAATAGTCTTGAAAACTCAACTTCGACCTTCTGCCTCAATATAGTGATGAAGCCAAATAGCTTCGCATATCTCCAACACAATTACTATTACTTCAAAGAGGAGGATGTGTGGGGCGATCGTCAATACGATGAGGATAGCTGGCCACTTAGTTATGCTATGTATTTTCCCATTTCACGCAATACCAAAACACATGCTGAGGGAGTTTCTGTGATGGCATACATGAATATCGCGGAACTATCTGCTTGGGAAAACACCTATAATACAGTTGCGCATGAAGGAGAAAGAGGAGAGAGCTATCATGCATTCAAAAAAAGAAAAGCTGAGAAACTTATCAAATTGATAGAAGTGCGATTTCCTGGATTTTCGAATTGTATACAATCCTATTCAGTATTTACACCGCTGACTATACGCGATTATATCGGCTCTGATGATGGTTCACTATACGGGATAATGCAGGATTACAAGGATCCAATAAAGACTTTTGTCTCTGCTAAGACAAAAATTCCAAATCTCTTGCTAACCGGGCAGAATCTAAACCTCCACGGCATACTAGGCGTTACGATGAGTGCTATTGTTACATGCGCTGAAATATTGGGTATGGAATATTTGCTCGGTAAAATTCACGAATCTCAGTAATTACATGATGAATAAATGGTTGAAGCGAATTGGCATTTTCCTGCTGAGCATACTTGGAGTGATCTTATTATTGCTCTTGAGCATGGGGCTCTATATTCATTTCTTTTGCCAGCAAGAGGCTCCAGATGTCGTCGCATATCAAGGTGCTAAGACATATCAAATACAACAGGATTCAGGCTTGACAAAATATGGTCCCAATTGGTTTCGCGAGAGCAATAGTGGTTTGTATGAAATGTACGTCGAGGGGAATCCATACGAAAGGGGGCTGGCCATTGGGCAGATGAGCAAGCCATTGATACAGTATCAGGAAGAGGTCTTCACGGCACAATTGCGCCATTTAATACCAGCTACCTGGTATCTCAATTTCCTCAAATATGTGATTGGTTGGTTCAATAGAAATATTGGTGACGATATTCCTGAAGAGTTCAAAGTCGAAATTCTTGGTGTTTCTAAAGCGGCATCAGAGGAATTTGACTTCATCTCTCCGCCATATGGCCGCATGCTCAATTATCACGCAGCTCATGATATTGGCCATGCACTTCAGAATATGGCACTTGTGGGCTGCACTTCATTTGCAACCTGGGGCAAAGCATCTGCTGACTCTAGTTTGATTATTGGCCGAAATTTTGACTTTTATGTCGGCGATGATTTTGCCAAGAATAAGATCATCGCATTTTATAAGCCCGAGAGAGGCATTCCCTTCATGATGGTCACCTTTGGTGGGATGACAGGCGTATTGTCTGGTATGAATGCCTTAGGATTGACATTGACACTTAATGCTGCCAAGTCAGAGATACCAGGATCGGCTGCGACACCGATTTCCTTGATCGCAAGAGAAGTACTACAGTACGCCAGTACTATCGAAGAGGCAAATCAGATCATACAGAAGCGTCACTCCTTCGTCGCAGAGTCCTTCATGATTGGCTCAGCTAAGGACGGCAAAGCAGCATTGATCGAGAAGACGCCTTCGGTACAAGCCAGATTTGACGCACCAGCTAATCGCCTGATTAGCACCAATCACTTTCAGTCAAAAGACCTTGGCACAAGTCCACTGAATCTGGAGTTTATGGCAAATAGCTCTACGGTCTATCGATATGATAAGGTGTTGGAATTGTTGCGTGCGGATTCTATCAATACAGTGACAAAAACAGCTCGGATACTTCGCGACCAAAAGGGATTGGAAGGCAAGGATATCGGTATGGGAAATGAGAAATCCATCAATCAATTGATAGCGCATCACAGCATTATTTTCCAGCCCGAAAAAGGGAAAGTATGGATCTCAACAGCCCCATGGCAGCTTGGCAAATACGTTTGCTATGATCTCAATAAGATCTTTGCAATGAGAATGGACAAGAACCAAGAAATTGCTGAGACCAGTTTAGAAATTCCTCAGGACTCATTTGTGATGACCAATCAATATGCCAATGCCGTAAAGTTCAATTCGTATCGATTCCCATTTAGCCTCGGTGAGCAACTCAATCCTGATAGCATTATCGCATGGAATCCCAATAGCTACCACGCATATTTATTGGCGGGCAAAGAATGGGAAAAGGAAGGACAATTTGCCAAAGCGCAGCAGGCATTTAGCAGAGGCTTAGGAAAGGAGATCGCCTCAAAGCAAGAAGAAGCTTTCATGAAGGAGCATATGGAACATTGCGACCAAGAAATCCAGAAACAGAAATAGTGGCTATGATCGCAGGAATAGGAACCGATATTGTCGAGGTGAGTCGAATACGAGAAAAGCTTGAGAAGCATTCTGGTTTTGTGGATAAGGTATTCTCGGTCGATGAACAGGAATATTGTAGGAAGCAAAAATTTCCTGAGCAGCATTTTGCTGCTCGTTTTGCCGCCAAGGAGGCATTTCTCAAAGCCTGTGGCACCGGTCTACTATTGAGCTATGAATTATCAGATATTGAAATAAAACAAACGGAAAAAGGCCAGCCATTCATCGAATGCAAGGGAAAATTTGAAGAATTTTTGCGAGAAAATAAATGGCATACAATTCGCTTGTCGATATCACATATAGAGGCATATGCATTGGCTTTTGTAACGATAGAACAATGACCGAGAATGATAATATAGCGCAAGCGAAATTGCCAGAAATTGAGCGATATCAATCTGATAGATTAAAGGAATTGTTGGGTTATCTCAATGCTAATTCTCCCTTTTACAAAGCTCATTTCATTCAAAACAATATCGACCTTTCGACAATTGAATCAATTGAAGATTTGCGCAGCATACCGACCACCACCAAATTTGATATGCAGCGTCACAATTGGGATTTCCTATGTGTTGCACGGCAACAAATTGCAGAGTACGCGAGCACATCAGGCACTTTGGGATCCCCGGTGACCATAGCGCTTACTCAAACCGATATTGATCGACTAGCTTACAATGAATGTCAATCATTCAAAATTGCAGGCTGTGACGAGAGCGACCTGTTCCAGCTCCTGCTCACACTTGACCGACAATTTATGGCAGGACTTGCATATTATGCAGGGATAAGAAATCTTGGCGCAGGTGTGATCAGAGTGGGCCCGGGACTGCCGATGTTGCAATGGGATTGTATCCACAAATACAAGCCAAGTGTGTTGGTTGCCGTGCCGTCATTTCTCATCAAATTGATCGACTATGCCGCGCAGCACGGATTTGACCCCAACGAATCATCGGTGCAAAAGATCATCTGCATCGGCGAAAGTGTAAAGGATCAATCCATGAATTGGAATGCCCTTGGTAAGCGCATCCGCGACACATGGCCTATCGAACTTCACAGTACATATGCTTCGACAGAAATGCAAACGGCATTTACGGAGTGTGATCAACAAAATGGAGGTCATCTACAGGCAGATCTGTTAATCGTCGAAATTCTCGATGACATGTTGAACCCATTGCCAGCAGGGCAAGTGGGTGAGGTCACGATTACGACATTAGGTGTCCAAGGGATGCCGCTACTGCGTTTTCAAACAGGCGACATGGCAATGTTGATGGAGGAGCCTTGTGCTTGTGGTAGGAATACACCACGGCTAAGTCCAATCTTGGGACGCAAAAATCAGATGATCAAATTGAAGGGCACAACGATCTATCCTGCGGGAGTAGCGGAGTTGATCCAACAATGTCAGCAAGTAAAGGAATACGTTATTGAGGCATTCACAGGTGATCTGGGTATGGACGAACTGCGTATTTTTATATTCACCGAGCCCACAGCTCAAAATCAAGTTGAGCAGGAATTGAAACAAAAATTTCAGTCGGGATTGCGCATCGTACCAGAGATCTTATTTACCTCCAAGGCGACGCTCGACGAAAAGCAAATGTCTGGCTCAGAGCGTAAGGTAAATCGCTTCCTGGATAAGAGAATTTTCTAAGCGGCTATTCAAATTTTCCCGAAAATCTGCGGTACAATTCTTTGTGTTTGTTGTCGAGATCGATTTCCTTGCCGAGGATAAATGCCTGAGTGACATCATTGCCTTTCATGTCCAACGCATCTCCCGCGGAAATGAAGAATGTGGCTGACTTACCAACTTCTAAGCTTCCCAAGTCTTTTTCCACACCAAGTATCCGTGCAGCGTCCAAAGTTATAGATTGCAATGCTCGTTCAGAGCTAATTCCAAATCCTGCGCTTGTGCCAGCGACAAATGGAATATTTCGCAATTGCATCGCCTCAGAGCCGCTTAATGCATACAGAATTCCTGCATTGGCTAACATTGCAGGTAGCTTGAAGGGCGCATCTACCAGGTCTTCTTCTAGATTGGGCAAACGGTGAATGCGATTGAGAACGATAGCAACCTTATGAGCCTGCAGAAATGGGATAATATGTTCTGCTCCGGTGCCGCCAACGATTACAAATTTCAGCCCCAAGTTCTCTGCAAACAAAGTCGCGTCCTGCATTTCCTTTGGCCCATTCGCTTCGATAAATACACGCCTTTGGCCTGTAAATACTTCCCGCATGCTTGCAAATCTGAGATTAGGAAGGCCATCATTTTGCATGGGCACATAAGCCCGGGCATCTTCAAAAAATTGATTGATCTCTACTATCGCTTTTTGATAATCGTCATTCTTTGGTCCAGATCCTGGATCGTCAGATTTGCTAAGACTGATTCTTCTGACGGGCCAATGCAATTGTATGCCTAGGTCGGCAGCAAAAACGGCATCTTCCCAGTTCCAGGCATCAAGTTGAACTAGGGATGAGCTACCAGAGATTCTACCTCCTTCGGGGACGATCTGCGCCAAAAGTATGCCATTTGAGCGTGTCGTAGGGATTACTCTCGAGTCAGTATTATATGCGATGATAGAACGAACATGCGGGTTGAATGTTCCAATCTCATTCTGGTCTTGTGTTGCTCTGACTTGATCAACTTCGGCAAGACCGAGATCGCTATTGAGGGCAATGATGCCAGGATAGACCTCTTGCTTTTTTGCGTCAATAGTTCTTGCCTGACCTGGCAATTGTGGCGCTGCATTTGCCTGACCGACGTATTTTATGATCCCTTTATCAAAATCCAGGACTCCATTTTGGATCAATTGGCCATTGCCAATATGGAGCGTTGCATTCGTAAGGCGAATGTATTGCGATTGAGCGTTAGCAGGTGCCGGTTGGGCAACTATACTACCGCAGATCAGGAGGCAAAAGAAAAATGTGATTGTATGATACAATTGCATGGTATTCGGATTGAATCGGATGTACTGGAGGATTAGTATTCTTCTAAGATTGTGTCGCAATGGTATAGCAACTGTTGCTTTCTGCCAGGCCGCTGTTTTGCCCCAGCATCGCCTTTGTCCTTTTGGCTTAGAGTGACCAGCCTTGCCCGCTCCTTGTTGAGTTCTTCGTGGAGTTTTTCTTCGGAGGAGCGCTCAAATAGCAGTACACCGTCGACCCATGTTTGATCTGCAGATGCATAGACACTCAGCGGGTTAGCGTTCCACATTACGATGTCTGCATCTTTTCCAACCTTTATGCTGCCCATTTTCTGATCTAGGTGAAGCAATTTTGCTGGATTTAAGGTCACCATTTTCCAGGCTTCAGCTTCAGTAACACCACCGTATTTCATTGTCTTCGCCGCCTCTTGGTTCAGCCTTCTCGCCATTTCAGCATCATCTGAATTGATGCAGGTGACTACGCCTTGCTTTTGGAGTATTGCCGCATTGTATGGGATCGCTTCGTAAACTTCCATCTTGTAAGCCCACCAGTCGGCAAATGTCGAAGCACCAGCGCCGTGATTCTTGAGTTTATCGGCGACCTTGTAGCCTTCTAGTATATGCGTGAAGGTGTTGATTCTAAAATTGTGCCTTTCCGCCACCTTCATCAGCATATTGATTTCTGATTGTACATAGGAGTGGCAGGTTATAAATCGCTTCTTGTCGAGGATCTCAGCGATCGTCTCGATGTCTAGATCTCTGCGATAGACCGCTCCGCTTAGCGCGATCTTTTTGTATGCTTCTGCTTGTTGGAAGTAGTCCTCATAGACCTGTTCGACTCCCATCCTTGTCTGAGGGAATCGACCTCCGCCGACATTGTAAAATGATTGTTTGACATTCTCTCCCAGCGCAAATTTGATAAATCCAGGAGCACCTTCGATTTTCATCTGCTCTGGCTCGAGGCCCCAGCGCAATTTGATGATGGCAGATTGTCCACCAATTGGATTTGACGAGCCATGCAATAATTGCGAAGCCACAACTCCTCCTGCCAATTGCCGGTAAATGTTGATATCTTCTGAATCGATGACATCACCGATTCTAACTTCTGCAGCGCTAACCTGCGTGCCCTCATTGACTCCTCGCGAAATGGCTATATGACTGTGCTCATCGATTATTCCGCAAGTGAGATATTTGTTGCTTGCATCTACTACTCGAGCATTTCCGGCCTGGAGATTCTTCCCGACAGCCTTTATTTTCCCTGCTTCGATCAGTAGATCTGCATTTGTCAGCACTCCCTCAGCTTCATTTGTCCAAATGGTGGCATTTTTGAAAAGTACGGTTTCCTGCACAGGACGTTTCTCAAATCCATAGGCCTGAAATGGAGCCCAAACAGCGCCAGGATTGTTGATTTCAGGTTTTTTTTCAGCTTTAGCAGTGTCAGCTTTTGTGTCTGCGGCACTTTGCCAATCTGCTCTCCAATCGAACCATTGACCAGCTTGGTTTTTGCCTCGCCCGGTCCAGTTTCGCTCCGCAATGCCACTGAGGTTATATTTCGTGCTGTCAAATCCGGTAAAACTTAGCACCAATTGCTGCTTTTGAATGCTGAATTTAACATCAGCCGACAGGGTATCCTGTTTTACATTCATCTTGTATTTTCCCGCCTCACCTTTAACGACCAATTGCATAGTCTTGTCGCCAATTTTCAGCGAATAATTGCCATTGAGATCGACCTCTTCCAAGTCCTTCAATATATATCGCTTACCCTGAATCCAGTTTTGGTAGAGCACCACTTCAGCATTAAATAGAGTTTTGGAAGTGATGATAAAATTTGCCCATTTGCCAGTCTCGAGTGAGCCCAACTGATCCTCAGCTTTCACAAAAACGGCAGGATTCCATGTTATCGCCTGCAATGCTTTTTCTTCAGGCAATCCCTTTTCGATTGCCAATCTAATCTGTGCCAGAAATTCCTTTTTTGACTTCAATTGGGCACTTGTCAGTGCAAATGTTATTCCCGCATTTGCAATTCGCCCAGGATTGTAGGGGGCCAATTCCCAATGCTTCAAATCCTGAATACTGACCTGTTCCGCATCGACTGGATCGCTCAGATCGTATGCTGCAGGAAAATTGACGGGCACGATCAATGAGCTCTTGGCATTTTTAAAACTCTCCAGCCATTGATATTCGTCACCGCCGGTTTTGACTATGTATTGAGCACCCATTTCTTTTGCAATTTTCATTGCTCGGGTGGCATCCATTTTGTTATTGGTCTCAAATATTTGCGGTAGCAGCAGCGCATGATTCCAGGCCTCAAGGCTGAGGTTCGTCTCCTCTTTGCGTCCTGTCTTTGCATACCATTGTCCGTCGAGGTAAGTCTGCCTAAGCAAAGCGATCACTCCCATCAATGAGCTTGGATATGGATATGCACTAGTTCCTTTGGAAAATGACAATTGATGTGCAGCTTTTTCCTTGAGAATCAGCTCCTGCTCCGGCCCATCTCCGAGGCTCAGCAAAGCTGAGGTGCCCCTTGAAATGCCATCTTGCCGATGCGAGACAATGGCGCCAAAACCCAGTGCGCGCCACTCTTCCGCACTAGCGCCGTCATAAACGAAGCTTTCATAGGCATTGAAATCAGTTTTGAGGGCATCATTCCATGCATAGGCGCCTTTTCTGGCTTCTTGATTCCTTCGGTTTGCTGGATCAATCTTTACCTCCGTTATTCCATAAGTACCGTAGGGCTCGATCAGTCCCGGATAGATGAATTTGCCTTTGAGATCAATGACAACTGCTCCTTTGGGAATGATTAAGCCTTGGCCTGCGGATACTACTCTACCCTTGCGGATGATAAGTGTAGCGTCTTCCAGTTTCTTGTCGTACCGTTGGTAAATAGTCGCATGAGTAAAAGCATAAAAGCCTTCTTTTGGATCGATAGCTCCATTGACTGGAAATGTCTTCTGTGCTGTTAAGAATGAAATACTAAGCCATGCACATAGGCCAATTAACACGAATCTGTTCATACTGCTGTATTTGCCTGCAAACTCATCTCCAGGGGATCCGAAGATATGAAAAACGCAATAAATTGCAGGCTGCGCTTGTTGCGCATGAATCGATGACCGAACAAAAGATATTCCCAGGCTAGGGTGATTGACTTAGACTGACTTTTTGATTCCATTTCATTTGTCCTACCTTTGTGCTGATATGGTGCAAGTAATAGGATTGTGGGTCTCGATGTTGATTTACTGGAGTTTTGTAGCTCCGGTTGCTCCAAAGAATTATGAAGTAGAGAAGTTGCCATCAAGCATCAACTCTGACGAATTTGACGAAACTAATCCCGTACTGAGTGCTGATGGTTCGGTCTTGTATTTTACCAGAGTAGGCTCACCGGCATTTGATAAGACATTGATGCATCTTGATCAGGACTTGTCCAAAACGCTCAACATCCAGGAATACTCTGACAAATTGCGGTCAATTTACTCTCAGATATTGGGTTACTCGGTCAGCGACCCTGTTCATAGCGAAGCGAATCAGGACATTTGGATCGCATATTTGCAAAAGGATAAAACTTATGTAGTCGAGCATCCGGGATATCCACTCAATAGCGCCTTGCCAAATAGCGTTTGTTCGATTTCAAAGCAAGACGATGGATTGATCATCATCAACCAATTTGATCCTGACGGAGGTTTGAAAAAAGGATTTTCAAGCATTCGCAAGGGAGCTGAAGGGGCATGGGATTTCCCCGAACCAATCAGGATCACCAATTACTATTCGCTCAAGAATGAAGTGAATCTCCACATGCATTCCAGTGGAGATATCATGATACTGAGCTTGGCCCAAAACGATGCTCTCGGCTCCAACGACCTATACATAAGTCAGCGTATTTCAGGACAAATCTGGAGCGCCCCATTAAATTTAGGACCTGTTGTCAATTCGAGTTTTCGGGAGAGCACTCCATTCTTGTCTAGAGATGGTGAGTACTTATTCTTTGCTTCCAATCGACCTGGTTGTCTTGGAGGCACCGACATTTGGGTGAGTCGTCGCAATGGTCCCGACTGGACCGATTGGACACCTCCATTTGCACTCAAATCGCCGCTCAATACCGAAGCCGACGAAAGCCAGCCCTACTGGGACGAAAAGAATGGTCAATTCTATTTTAGCTCCAAAAGAGATGGTAGCAGCGATATATTCAAAGCCAAAATCGCCATTCCTAAGCAGGATGCATTTAAGGATCTGTCAGTTTATTGCACTATTCAGGATTACAAGACGAAGGAGGCTCTCGGAGCGCAAATCGTCTTTTCCCAACCAAGCGCCAAAGACTTTGTGGGTCAATATTATGCGCCAAATGGCAAGGCAACAATCCGACTTTTTGAAAATGGCCCAATGAATATCAGAATTGAAAAGCCGGGCTATGCTATTGTCGAAAAGACATTCGATCCGGCCCAGACAATCTGGGGCGACAGCATGGCCAATCATTTGCTATTTGAACTGAAGCCACAATATCAAGAGGAAAACATCCAAATAGTCGAAGAAAAAGTACAGCCACCACC
>JBDSUZ010000373.1:0-2519 GCA_039927395.1 Saprospiraceae bacterium
CTCCTACCCTTCAGCTACCTGAGGCCAGTATGCGATATCAGAGTCGGTATCCTCACCATTCGCCAAAAATGGGAAAAGTACCTCGGCGTCAAGGCATCATTTATAACGGCCGCATATCTGAGCGAGAAATTTCCCCTTGTAATTGAAGATGACAATCTACTGATTGATGGCTCAGTGCTTCCAAGCGCTCAATTATTGCCCCTGATCGAGAAGCTTGATACCAACGAAGCCTTGCTTCACAATGGCGAAATCCTTGCCGCAAGGCTTACCGCTGAACAATTTGCGGAGCTGATGTCTGGCAAACGCCCCGAGCACCTTACCGGTTACGAACTCAAGGACACGCCTATCTATCAGATTAATCACTATTGGGAGATTTTGAAGATTCATGACGAAGCATTTCTGTCTGATTTTGCTTTACTTACTAATGATCAGGAATCGGAAGATATCCCTGCTGGAAATGTCGTCATCGCTCCTAAAAACATATTCATCGCTGAAAATGTCAAGATCCAGGGTTGCAGCTTAAATGCCAGCACGGGTCCCATTTACATAGGCCCAGGAGCTGAAATCATGGAAGGCGGCTTCATCCGTGGAGCATTCGCACTGCTAGACAACGCGTTGGTCAAGATGGGCTCCAAAATTTACGGAACGACCACCATCGGCCCTAATTCAAAGGTAGCCGGTGAAATCAAAGGCTCGATCCTCTTTGGAAATTCAAATAAAGCCCACGACGGATTTTTGGGCGATTCTGTACTCGCAGAATGGTGCAATCTGGGCGCCGGAACCAACAATTCCAATCTTAAGAATAATTACGCCGAGGTCAAACTCTGGGATTTTACCAAAGAGCGATTTGTATTGAGCGGCTCACAGTTTCTTGGCCTTTTTATGGGCGATCACTCCAAATGTGCGATCAGCACAGTATTCAACACCGGCACTACAGTCGGCATTTGTGCCAACATATTTGGCGAAGGCTTTCCTCGCAATCTTATTCCCTCATTTGCCTGGGGCGGAAAACAAGGGTTTAGCACCTACAGCCAAGAAAAAGCATTTGAAACGATCGAACTGGTCTATGCTCGTCGCGGCACAAAACTCGAAGAGACGGAACGTCAAATATTATCCAACGTATTCGAAGCAAGTGCAAGCCAGCGATTCTGGGAGAAGCGCAGCTAAGTCAAATAAATCCCGCTTATGTGTATTCCCTGGTGGAAAAGATTCTTGAGTTACATCGCGCCAATGCCAATCACCAGCATCAAGACGAAGATCAATCCGCAGCTAAAACTTAGAATGGCCAATGGCCGCCTCCAGTTGAGCACTCCCAAAGCGATTTATTCCTACGATGAGCTCTACGACAATTATTACAAACTGTTCAGAGTCACAGATTTGCGCAACACTCCAATCCGTCAAGTCCTCCTACTTGGATTTGGCATGGGCAGCATTCCGTACATGCTCGAGCGCTCCTTCAAAAAGCTATATCAGTACACCGCAGTCGAATTGGACGAAGGCATCATTCAACTTGCAAGGAAATACGCCATTCCGCGCCTAAAATCAAATATCCACCTCGTCGAAGGCGATGCAACAGAATTTGTGAAACAACTCAGCCAGGTATATGAGATGATTTGCGTCGATATTTTTGTCGATGACATCATCCCTCCTACTGCTGAAAGTATCGCATTTCTCGAAGCCATGAAGCCTTATATCTCCAAGGAAGGAAGCATATTTTACAACAGATTATATCGCTCCGACGAAGATAAAGCTGAGTCAAAACAGTATTTCCGTACTGTGTTTTTGAACGTGTTCCCTGACGCTCAGGCCATTGATGTGGAGGGAAATTTGATTCTCGTCAGCAATCCCCTTATCCTCAAGCCAGGTGCTCAGGATATGGTGCTTTTTGAATATTGAGCTATTTCATTTGCTCGATCCATTGCGTCACAAGCTGAATCCCCTTATCATCCAATAATTGCCTCGACAATTCGGGCATCATGATCCCAGGGTCCCTTGATTTCATCCGATAAATGAGAATTGACTGCTCAGGTTTTCCAGGCACTATATCGTAAAGAAATCCACCCGAACCTCTGCCGGCCGCAACTGGTGTTTTGAATACTCCAAGATGCTTTGGGTCCTTCAGCCCTTGGCTAAAATAAAGCCCACTTGAAGCAGCAGGCCCCGCTGGATTGTGGCAATGCGAACAATTGATATCCAAATAGGCGATTGCTTTCGCATCTACATCATTAATCTTCCCATTTTCCCAAGCGGGATAGGCAGGAATGGAACTACGATCTTTTGGTAAATTGGTCAGGATTCCTTCCTTTTCCCAATATTCCAATTGATTTGATTTTTGCCCATTGGGATATTTCAAAATGCCATTTAATTGTCTCGCGCTGGGGCCGATTGGTTCGACTTTTTGATTGCGCAAATGACAGCCTTTACATTGATTGAAATTTGGAATTAAATACCTAAAATGCTGCTCCTTTCCATTTTCATCCTTCCAGGAAATCTCTTGATCTCCTCCTGCAACGTCAAGT
>JBDSUZ010000374.1:0-3435 GCA_039927395.1 Saprospiraceae bacterium
AAATGAAAGGGGATTTGCAAAAGCAAATCCCCTTTTTTTATTGTGGTAAAATGGCAGTTGAAGCCATTCTCATATTTCAAATACAAAGCCTTCAGCCCTGAAGGCCTTGTATTTATCTTCATCAAAACGGTACAATTTGGCTGGCCGATGGGCAAAACCTCTTTTCATCGCTTTGACATCTACTAGCAGATTCATGGCGAGGATCTTCTTGCGGAAATTTCGTTTATCGAGACTTGTCTCAAGAATAGATTCATAAAGAAGCTGAAGGTCGGTCAAAGTAAACTCAGGTGGCAGAAGTTCGAAACCAACAGGTCGCACGCGGATACTTTTCTTGAGCAGCTCATAACATGTGCGTAGTATCTCGAAGTGGTCAAATGCCAAATGGTCGAGATCACGAATTGGTACCCATGCCGCTTCAGAGGCAAGAGATGATGGTATGAGGCTGAAATCACTTACTTTGACTAAGGCGAAGTATGCAGTTGTAATGACTCGCCCCAAGGGATGCCTGTCGACTTTGCCGAAGGTTTGAACTTGCTCCAAGAAGACCTTTTTCATTCCCGTTAGCTCTTCCAAAACTCTGGTAGCGGAGAAATCAAGATCTTCATTTGGAAACACAAGATTGCCCGGAAGTGCCCAATCGCCATCAAATGGTTTCTGTCCCCTACGTATCAACAATATCTTCAAAGCATCCTGGTCGAAGCCAAAAATCACGCAGTCAACCGAGAAGGCAAAATTGAAGAATTGGGTATCGATCATGATAGAATTGAGTACTCCGGCAAAGATACCAAATTAATTAGTGTAAAATTAACACTTAGCCACTACCCCACTTTGAAGTCATTTGTAAGAATCAATTATTAACTTTCCTGCGTCAAGCCCGAACTATGCTACCAATCAATCTAATCAGCGATACTATTACCTTGCCAACTGCTTCAATGAAGGCCGCCATGCTTGAAGCAGCACTTGGTGACGATGTGTTTGGGGAAGATCCCACTGTAAATGCTCTTCAGCAAAAAATGGCACGCATGTTTGGGATCGAATCTGCAATGTTTTGCCCATCGGGAACAATGACTAATCAGATCGCTATAAAGGTTCATACCAGACCACTTGACGAAGTGATTTGCGATAAAGACTCACATATCTACCTCTACGAGGTCGGCGGATATGCCTATCACTCGGGAATTGCTATTCAGTTAATTGATGGCGTCAATGGCGTAATCAACGCCGAACAGATCAAGACTCAGATCAAACCAATCAAAGATTGGTTGCCACGCAGCAAATTGGTAGTACTAGAAAACACCTCAAACCGCGGTGGAGGCAATTACTATGAAAAAGGCAGCATCGAACCCATCAAAAAGCTTTGTCAAGAGAAAGGTATGGCTCTGCATCTCGACGGAGCCCGACTATTCAATGCCATGACTGAAAGTGGCGAAAGTCCTATGGATTTTGGCCACTTGTTTGATTCAATTTCGATCTGCCTATCAAAAGGCCTTGGTGCCCCCGTAGGCTCTGTGCTATTGGGGACCAAGAGTTTCATCGATGAGGCACGGAGAGTTCGCAAGGTGATGGGAGGCGGCATGAGGCAGGCTGGGATATTGGCCGCCGCAGGAATTTATGCTCTTGACAACAATGTGCTGAGGCTCAAAGAGGACCATATTCATGCCAGAGAAATTGGAATAGCACTGTCCAAATGTACTTGGGTGGATGCCATATTACCTGTAAAAACCAATATTGTAATTTTCGGTGTCGATCCGGAGATTGGCGCAGAAACGATCCTTCACAAACTTGAAAATGCAGGTATCAAAGCAAGCGGCTTTGGCGGTAATAATATTCGGATGGTTACACATCTCGATTTCAGTCCTGAACATATGTCAGAATTCATGAGGATTCTGCCTAAAATAGCCTGATTAGCAACAAATGAATTAAGTTATCTTTGAGCCAATTCATAGACTCATTTTACAGCAAAATATATGCAGCGCAAGCCACCCTCCAAACGTGAGATCCAAAGCAATAAATCGAAGGCGCCACTTGTAAAACAGGCCTCAAAAACTAGTCAGGACGACAGTAAATCGAAATGGAATATTCCAATTTTGTTAGTCATGGGTTTGACCTTGCTGGCATATGCGCAAGTTTTTGGTTTCTTCTATCTCAATTGGGATGACAACCTTAATATCACGGAGAATCCAAACGTAACAAACTTTACGCTCCAAAAGATTGGAGATATCTTTTCATTGGACCACGGAACCATCATAGGAAATTACAATCCTCTTCCGATACTGAGTTTTGGCCTTGAAAAAATGATGATTGGAGGCTTAAATCCTATCGTAGCTCATGGTATTAACCTTGCATTTCATATTGCCTGTGTTTACCTTGTCTATCGATTGTTTTTACTATTGAAATTTGAAAATTTCGGTGCATTGTTCATTGCCCTTTTATTTGGCATTCATCCGATGCGCGTTGAGTCAGTTGCTTGGGTAACTGAACGAAAAGATGTGCTTTTTGCATTCTTCTTCTTGTTATCTCTAATTCAGTATCTACGGCTCATACAGAATGAAAAGAGCACTAAAAACTATGTTTTGATGCTTGTATTTGCCGTACTGGCGATGCTTTCCAAAGTTCAGGCTGTGTCGCTTCCACTGGCTATGTTGATGATCGACTACTGGATGAAGCGACCGAATCCTCTCAAACTGATATTGGAAAAATGGCCCCTTTGGCTAATGTCGCTTGGCACTGGACTATTGACCATTTACACATTAAGGACTTATGGATCACTCGACACTGCATTTCAGGATCAAAGCATCCTCTTAAAACTGGGCATTGCGACCACTTCATTTGTTACTTATCTGTATAAATTTATTGTTCCTTTCCCTATGATTCCTCTATACCCGTTCCCATCAGAGCTCTCAACATTTGCATATTTTAGTATCGCAATTGTGGCAGCAATCATAGGATTATGTGTCGCGTTTCGCAAGAACGAGGCTGCTAGAATCTGGATTTTTGGACTTGGATTCTTTACCGTCAATGTGATATTTGTACTTCAATTTGTCAATGCCGGTCAAGGTTATATGGCTGATCGATTTACCTACATGAGCTATATAGGCCTATTTGCCATCTTAGCTTGGTATTTGCAGAAATGGCAAAAACTTGCCTCACGAAAAAATCTTGCTCAAGTCGTGACATATGGATTTGCAGGAATCTGTTTGTTGCTTACCTATGTTCAACTTCCAATTTGGAGGGATAGTGGCGCACTTTGGACTCATGTTATTGAATCGGAGGACGGATCAAAAATTCCGCTGCCCTATATCAATCGTGGCACTTTCTACCGATCATCACAACAACATGATTTAGCGGTGCAGGATTTGGCGAAGGCAATTCAGGTAAAACCAGATGAACCTGAGGCTTATCTTGCGATGGGAAAAACATATTTTGACCAAGGTG
>JBDSUZ010000375.1:0-16807 GCA_039927395.1 Saprospiraceae bacterium
GACAGAAGCTATCACTTCAATAAATAGCAATATTAGAAGGTGCTAACAGGCCATGCCGATGAGGTGAATCGGACCACCTTGTTAAGATTTTGAACCATGGCATACTAATTGTCGAGTCTTACGTTAGCACTTGAACAGCATTAGCAGTCCTACATTTCATTGTAACTTTCATTGAGAGAAACTATTGGCATGTAATCTTAATTACAAGGAATCCTTGTTTCATTCTGATTTAATCTTTCAACAACTCGAGGATCTCAGGCATGCGTTTGATCGTAGCTTCATAACCTAAATCAATGATTTCCCAGGCACGCTTGAGCTCAAACATTACCACCATTGATTATCAAGACATTACAAATGTAAGGTACAAATAATTACAATCTAGAGGTTTCCTGTAAGCATACCTGCAATATTATACTTTTCAAAGTAGCGCTGGAGCTTATATAAGTAAACTTCCATAATCTTAACTTAGCTATAACAGCATAACCTCTTACACTATTGCCATCGACGCAATTCAGGCGTTATCATAAACAGTCCATAATTCAATCTCCTGTAGGATAAATTGTGGTCGTAAAAAAAAGCATTATTTCAGGGTTGACCATTTACGGACTAACTTTAACATCTTTCGGTAGCGAGTATCCAGGATTTTACAGTGGTGTTGAAGTTATTTTTACTGATGAATCTGACTGGATCCAAACTGATGATTTCAATATTTAAAATGATGGTTCTGGAGGCTTTATATTTAGAATTACCTTCGAGCTGAAACCTTCTGAGCTTGATATGTTTGCTACCCGGCAGATAAAATCATATTCAATAGGGGGAGCCCAATAAATAGTGGATTTGAAATTCGCAACACAGTTTATGGAATATTGCCAAGCCTTAAAAACTGCAAATCATGTCAAGATATTTCACCTACTCCTCAGCACTTTTTCTATTCGGGATGTGGTAAGAAGTAGTCAAATCTAGTTGCTTTGGTCCCGGATCATCTTGCGCACAATTGTTTATGATTACAAAAATGTCCATGCAAGGACAAGATCCTGCAGCGACCATCGAGGCAACTCCTCCCCTTCCATGACCATCTTATTTGACTGCGTGATCAAATTATTTTTTGTGAAAGCGTTGTAATATCCTATTATGATCATAAAAATGATCAACCCAAAGTCATTTAGTCGAAGGATCCACCTGGTTAATAGGTTTTCAAAGTCCTTCTTAACCCACTCTATCCAATCATATTTATTCTTAGTTAGTTTCATGCAACCTAGAGGAAGAAAAACAAAACTTAATACCTGACTGAAAATTTCGACTGCAAGACTGTCTTTTTATAATTTCAATTATTACTCTATCGATATCAGCCTAGGCTTGGGAACTTTCGTAAAAAAATTGACTCGTTCAAGCAACTCTGGATCGCTAATATCTAAAATTTCAAATTGACTTTTATATGCTTCTGCATCATGAAGAATTGTGAAGTTCTGCTCGAAATCAAAATTAAAAAAAAGCGCATCCATAATTGTTGCGTTGCTACCAAGTTCTAGATCTATTGGAAAAGAACTTTGGTTCCCAGGTACAATAAATCTAATTCCATATCTTAAAAAGACATAAGGAACATTTACAAATTCTGGTAATTTAGATGAAATCACCATTCCTACGTCGTTATGTAAATCTGCATATTCATATATCGGTTGAAAGTATAATCGCTTGTCTTTACTTCCCTTAGTTTGAACAAAGTAACAATAACAATTACTCATCAAGCAAATTGAAAAATAGACAGAGACCTCCTCATCGTTCGGGCCATTCATTTTAAACACTAAGGTTAAACTCGGTTTAATATCTTCTATCAAGAAAAATTCAGCAAAAGGAAATTTATCTTTAAATTCTTCGACTATTGATTCAAATACTTGCTTTTCCTGACTATCGTTCTTATTTTTTATTAGTGAGTATAACTTCTTATTTTCATTCATAACATAATGAAACATATTTTTTTCTCCAATCATGCAGTGGTAAAACTCTTTCATGATATCGTAGAAATACTGATGAGCTAGCTTTTGAATCTCCATAATTAAATTAATTTACCAATTAGGAGCAATACAATTTGAAATACCGAAAGGAGCAATTTTGTATGGTGCAATAGGCACATTCCCTTGGCAAGCCCCATATGAAATGCTACTGGTTGTTTTATTTCCAGTGATGGATAACAGTTCTGCAATAACATAGTCCTTAAAAGCGGTCTGAGCCTGAGCGGGATTGGTAACCGTACCATCTTGAACTCGATCTAACACACTGTAGCGGGCTTTATCAAAAGCAGTTGCGGTTAAATTTTGCGCCATAGCTGGGGTTAGTGGGACTCCAGCTGCATTAGTCCCTTTTACTTGTATACACATTATTGGGATATTATATTCAATAAAGGCAAGTTCTATTAAATCGAAGTAGGCATGCCTTACATTAGAAACTTCACAAGTATAGCCATCTCCTTTTGCCACTCGCGCAATAGCCAACTGGTTCAGGCGCTTATATCCATTGATGGCATTGTGCCGTTTATCCAAGGTTTTGGCGAATGCAGGTGGATCGACAATGATGAGGTCATATTCTTCATCTGTATTGCTCAGAAATTTCACTACATCCGCCGTGACAGATTGATGCCGGTCCATCGGAAATGTATTGATCTCCAATTGTTTTTCCAATAAATCCATCGCAGTTTGGGATACATCCACACTGGTGACCATTTTGGCGCCAGCCGCTAAAGCATAGATGCTAAACCCTCCGGTATAGCAGTAAGTGTTCAAGACCCGCTTCCCATGGGATAATGTGCCCAGTAAAAAACGGTTTTCCCTTTGATCAATAAAAAATCCGGTTTTCTGACCTGTACCGGGATTCACCAAAATGCGGTGGCCATGCTCAAAAACCTCTCCGGTTTCTCCTTCATTCTTCCAAAATCCATTTTGGATTTCTGCTGCGAACTTTAGGGGCAAGGATTCCCTCGATTTAATATAGATACAATCGATTATATCTTCACAAACCGCACTCAAAGCTTCACAAATCAGATCAACCTGCCGATACATTCCAATGGAGTGACATTGCACGACCGCCATTTTACCATACACATCTATGATCAATCCCGGCAAAGCATCACCTTCTCCATGCACCAAACGAAAACAATTGGTTTCAGCATTGGGAAGATTTAATGCGCTACGAAGATTCAGGCATTGACGAATTTTTTCCTGGTAAAATGAAAGGGAAATATCTTGTTCTTCAAAGGCAAGGACGCGCACAGCTATGGATCCATGATGAAAATGACCCGTGGCAAGAATGCATTTTTCATGGTCCATGACGTGAACCAAATCACCATCTTCCAGGCCATCTTCCAATTTCCACAAAGCGCCTGAAAACAACCAGGGATGTTTGCGATTGAGCGAGTGTGCACGGTCTTCGCGGAGGAATACTTGTTTCATATTGATTAAAATCTTATACAAAATAAGGCTTTCCAAACAATACGCCCTGATCATTCTGCTCAGATAATGACTGGACTTAAGATAAATGATAATCTTAATTAAAGGACAGAAGCTATCACTTCAATAAATAGCAATATTAGAAGGTGCTAACAGGCCATGCCGATGAGGTGAATCGGACCACCTTGTTAAGATTTTGAACCATGGCATACTAATTGTCGAGTCTTTCGCTAAAAACTTGAATTTCATCCAATTATTCTTACATCCAACTCCTTACAATGAAAAATCAAATAAATATTAATGCACTAACCAGTTTCCTGATTTTATCTATTATCCTTAATTCATAAGAACAACTCCAACTGGTCTATTTAACCCTCGGACTAGATACGGATCGCTAGCATTTGGCAAGGTTGTTGTCTTACTTTGCACGGTAATCTACTTAAGGGAGCCTCTAAAAACCAATCCTAAAATTGGGTTAAACGAGATCGAACTCGTATCTTGAAGGTATGAAAAATCGCAATCAATGTGGGATTCGGGAGTATTCTCTTCGTTGTAGTAGTGACAACTGTTCGGCCCTCTGTCGTTTCTGTGTTCGTTTCAGTATATTCAACCCCGGTCAAAGACTGGATTAACCCTTCAGTAGCGAGATTTAATATTGTTTGATGTCCTTCTTCTTTTGCGTCTATTACTGCAGCGTCAAAAATAGGATCATCTTTTCTCCAGTCTCTAATTGTCCTGGCTTTTAAATTGTGGATCTTGCAGGCTCCCTTGAGTGGCAATCCTGTTTCAGCCAGAGTTTCTAAAAACTGATCCTTCGCTTGGTCCCGATCTTCCTTAGTCATAATTGTCGGCTTGTAGTTCAATACAAAAATACGGATTTCCTCAGACAGTTAAATTGAAAGAAGAGCGCCGAGGTAAATATGATCCAAAATAGGCTCTGGTTGCCGGTGTCAAGAACTCTGGCCAATAATAATACCCTTCAACATTTGAGCGGATTCTGCTAGTTGAGTCCATATTTCGAGGATTGGCTTCATTCCATCCAGATCCGTTTTGTGGTTGTGCAGTTTATGAGAAAAAGGGCACCCTGCATCAATTTACAAAAAACTGAATCGCTGTTATAGTACCAACTTGAGTCGCATCAATTGATTTTCATGATATTCATCCAAATTGTGTTACTTTAGGATCCTTAGGATAATCATAAAATCAATGCCATGAACCGAATACCTAGAAATCAGAGCTGTTCAGTTACAAAACCGGGACCAATAGAAATTGAAAACCCTTTATTAAAGTTAATATATGCCTACTATACTCCTATTCAAGTGATTTCTCCCGTTATAAGGACTAAAATAAATAAACTTGAAGTTTTGAGAAGAAACTCTGGCAAATTCTGCATCTCAAAAATTGGGCAATTCACAGTATTCATTCTATAACGGTTCCCTAGCACCAATCTTCATTTAGTCAAAAAAAAGCCAGACTATGGGCCTGGCTTCATCTCGAAATATGATTACTCCAAATCATGTACGTGATGAGGGGATAAGTTAAGGGGAATTTGGGAAAAATTCAATAGATCAGACTCGTAGGTTGAATAAAAACACATATGGATCCATTGACAACCACCTAGAAATATTCAAACTGACCATTCAATTGAATAACCTAAGAGGAACCAAGTTGCGGAGGCATATAGTGTACGGGGAATTTACCAAACACCATGTTTTGCAAATGTCGGAGAAAAGTTAGATATTGGATTAATTTGATTCAAAAATGTTTCGTTGCCATGATTTTTAATCTTTTTTTTTATGTAGTGGTAATAGTGGTAATAATATTATTATGGTTAATATATCTGTATTTAGAGCCAAGGATTGCAGAAAGGGAGATATGGCGTAGATTGAAGTCTAATGAATTTGAAACATCCCGCGTACCTCGGGTGATAAAACTTGGTACCTACATCACAGGGCACCCAGAAATAAATGGGATAATTGAAAATTCTGTGATCTTGCAAAGAAATAGCGACCTATGGATTATGGAACCATTTTCTACTGAGTATCCAAAAATTAGAGGCCGTATTCCAGGTCGGGCAATTAGAAGGATCTTAGATGAAAGCGTTTGGAATGTGGAAAGAAGAAAGGTATATGAATTGTCAATGAATGAACCGGGGTTTGAATATGTTCGGGATAAATACATGAAAGATAATAGTCGGTTTCTTGTTATTGAATGGGGTTTTGTACAACCATGGAATGAAACTGTTTTTGAATGTTCAGAAATCAAAAACATTTTTATTGGCGTAAATGGGCTGAAAAGGGCAATCGATTCTATTGAAATCTATTACTAGGAAAATTGAGAAACACTATTTAAGAAGTAATTTGAAGAATCTTAGACTTCATCCGTCAGAATCGGATTGAGCGGTTGATAGTGAATCTAGAAAGTTTTGTTGCGCAACGTGATGAAATTATGGGATAACGAGATATTTATCCTGGAATTAATAAAATTTAAGTTTGTCAATAAATTTGTTTTGCAGGCAGTGGAGGTACCCTAAAAGTTGCAGAGAAATTTAATAGACAATGGATTGGTATTGATAATTCAACTCAATCCTTAGATGTAGTTAAAAAGGTCTTTAAAAGAGGAATAGGTAAAATGCATTCACAAGGCCAATTAGGCTATAGTAGTATTAAGGTGATCTGAGATTTTTCAATTAGAAAGTTATGACAGACGAAGCTGCAATTTTAGCATTATCAGATCAAAGAGTCCAGGAGGCCAAAGTACTGCTTGCTGCAGGGTTATGCGATGGTGCTTTTTACTTGATCGGTTATAGTGTTGAGTTGGCACTAAAGGCCAAAATATGCAATAGATTGGGTATTCCAAATCTTTTTGACCCTGGTAATTCTGACAAACCAACACTTACGAAATTGCAGTGGAATGAATTCAGAAAACCATTTCTGACTCACGATCTATTAGCGTTACTTGCATATTCTGGATTAAAAGCACCATACGACAGCGAAAAAGCAGCAAATCAAACTTTTTTTAAACTAAATTCGTTCTTGTTTACAGCTTGGGACGAGTCTGTGAGATACAAACCTTGCGGACATACCAACCTGGCCGATGTTAAGGGATTGGTGGACATGATTTCTCAACCTCAAGGTTTATTAGAATGGATAAAGACAAATTAGCTGAAAAATTGGACTCTTTCTTTGCCAAGTGCAATGAGGAAGGCAAAGCATTGGAGAATGTTTGCTATGTCGAAGCCTATCCTGGTTTTGCAAACACTTCATATTTTGTCCAGTTGCAAGGTGAATGGATGGATAAGATGGATTGCTCGGATGCACTGGATATTCTTATTCCTATCCTTTTTGAAACATCAGATCCAGAAACAAGAAAATACATCTTTGCCCTACAAATCATTGATTCAACCGAAGATGTCAACTGTGAAAGAGAGGTAAGCTATGCTGCTCAAAGAAAACCAGGGGTGCCACATGTATAAGGTTTTTATCTACGATAATGTTCACGCACTTTGCGGAGGAATACTTGTTTCATTTTAATTTAATCTTTCAACAACTCGAGGATCTCAGGCATGCGTTTGATCGTAGCTTCATAGCCCAAATCAATGATTTCCCGGGCGCGTTTGAGCTCAAACATACCAATATTTGCAATCTTTTCGTCGCTGATGACCAAATCACAAACTTCCAAGTCAGGTCTTGTATTAGACCAAATTGAAAGCACAAAACATCTGCGAGCAATGGCCTTCACCGAACGTAGTTGGACAGATTCCATGGTGAATTCGGACATAAGATTCATCCCCACAAGGACTTCGCATTGATCTCGAATTGCTCTTGCCGGCATGTTGCAGGTTACACCACCATCAGTATACATCGAATCGCCGATTTGCACTGCTTTAAAAAATGTTGGAAGCGATGCCGACGCTATTACTGCCTTAGTAAGCGATCCACTTGTTATGTGTTCAGGCTGGCCTGTGTTGAGGTTAGTCACACATACTGACACTGGATAATTTAGAGCTTCAAAGGAATCATGAGGTAGATATTCTAACAAGCGCTTGGATAAATACTCCAATCCCATCAAACCAAACTCCGGATATTGAAGCCTGAATATCTTACGGAGCTTACTCTCTAATATAAAGTTGGCAATATCGTCACCTTTATACCCTGCGGCAAATAAAACGCCGACTATGGCTCCGGCACTTGTGCCCGATACGATAGTCGGCGTGATATTGTATTCTTCAAGTGTTTTGAGCAACCCAATATGAGCAAATCCTTTGGCGGATCCGCCCGAAAGGCAAAGTCCTAGCGTCTTCACCTACTTGCTATATTCGCCTTCTCTATTGCTTTACTAATGAAGTCGTATAAGTGGCACCTTCCGATTGGAAAACCATCCGATAAACTCCCGCAGGCAATTGATCAAGCTGGATGGTATTGCTACCAATTTGCAAGTCGATACGCTCTACTACTCTACCGTGCAGATCAACTATTCGTGCTTGAGAAATAGCCTTTACCGATTTAATGGTCAACTGATTCGTGAAAGGATTAGGAGCCAAGGTCAATAATCCTGTAGCAACTGGATCATTAGTCGCACTTAACAGATCAACGTCAGCCGTATACCTTGGATTAATTTGATAACCCGAAGTAAAGGGAGATGAACTATCAAACTGTCCGCCAACTCCTGTCAGGTTGAAAGGTCCGACTGGTGCTGCCGTATTGAAGAGATCAATATCGTTGTCGACACGCATGGATACAGAGTTGCCACCGCACAGGATATTGACCGAAAAGCCAGTACCTGTTCCCGTTGTCCACTCTAATGGGTCGATGACTGTGCAGCTAAGAAACTTAACTAATTGAGATTCAGTGTTTTCATTGAGCTCAGAAACAGTAGTTGCAGGATATAGAGCATTTAATGATGAAAGTTTGGTCACTTTGGTCACTTCCATTTGAGCAAGGCCATTAAACTGAGCTATCACACCCTCGATTTTGATATTGTCTCCTTGGGTAACCGTATATCCTAAGTTACTACCTGCATTGAATACTCCAATGCCATCACCTTGATCATCTATAATAGTGAACTGCAGTGCCGCCGGTCTGAAATTAGGCGTATGCACGATACCAATCAATGCACATTTTACTCCCAGTGAATCGATCACACCATTGGCATCAGTTGTAGTTACTTCGCCAACCGTTCTGTCAGGATATTGTCCTGCATTTGGGTCAATTACGGTAACGGTACCTACCATTCCGCCACCAAAGTGGATATCGCATCGATAGTTGTATAGGCCAGCAATTGTAAAGGTAAACTGATATGTAAAAGGCGCATTTTGGGGTGCACCGCTGAAAAACCCTGCAGGATTTAGAGGGTAAGTCGCAAGAGATCCATTGACGTTGTGAAATCCAGTCAAGGAATTCCAGGTTACAGTTTCACCAACGTTCACAGTAATATTCTTAGGATTGAAAGAAGAACCAGATAGTTCCACTGTTGGCCCTGCAGAGCCACCGCAACTTTGATTGCCATTGGCTGCACCTGGGCTGGCAAAAATTTCCTTGCCGTTGATACTGATTCCAGTTGCTACATTGCTGGGGTTCCAGTTACCTGCATCACTATTGTCATTGAGTGGATTGCATAATTCAAGTGAAGGACCATTTCCATTTGGTTCGAGGGGCCACGGCGCAGCGTTAGTATAGGCCACGACATCAATAATATTGTTGGAAGGGTCCAATAGCGTAACCGCTTCACCTGAATTATTTAAGGCGCCAGAGAGCCATTTGATAGGCATAAAACCAAACACCTTGTTGAAGGCCGTGTCATTAAGCGCGACTACAACATATCCGTGCGAGGCAATAGTTACTGCTTCAAAAGTATGATTGACTGCTACGCTCAGTTTATATCCTGTGAGATCAACACCAGAATTACCGGCATTGTAGATCTCAATATATTCTAGAGAATCATTGCCGGATTCGGGAGGGTTGTACATAATTTCATTGATTACCAGTTGCGCTTGGCTGGAGCAAACAATGGCAAATGCAAATAGCATTGTAAGTATACTTTTTTTCATGACTTAGATTTTGTGTTGCAAGTTACTTGTTGATTCAATTATCCGAACATATTTGACAATAACTTATTCAAAAATAAACATTAAGTTATCCAAAAAATGTCTTGAACTCTCATTTTGATTGAGCTTCAATGTAAATACGTCATTTATAAGAAGGGGGTTGGTTTAACTCTTTCTTAAGTTAATAAAATTAGAGCGCTTACAACTCAGGACCCATTTTGTTGTTACTTTGTATTTACAAGATTTACCTACTTAAAAGCCTTTTATGCGAAAACGAGTCAGCGATTCGATTTTTGTGCGATCATTTTGCTCAGCATTCCCCTTGACCGTGATCTGTATCCTTCTGCTGTCTGCTTGCCACAAGGAAGCAAAACCTACGGAAAATAAGGGAAAAGGCGCTGGAAATAGCCCAACATCCGCTGTCGTATTTGTTGCCTCAAAACAAGCCCTATCAACTCCCATCGAAGTTCAAGGAACTATCGTAGCGAAAGAATTTGTCGAAATACGACCTGAAATAAATGGCCGATTGACATATGAGAATATACAGGATGGTGCTCAAGTATCAGCGGGAACTATACTGGCCAGAATCAATGCCGATGATTTGCGGGCACAGGATTCGAAGCTCAGATCACAGTTGACAATTGCCAAACAGAATTTGGATCGTGTAGAACAATTACTTGGCCGAAATGGGGCCAGTCAACTCGAACTGGACAATGCTAAGAACCAGGCAAACATACTGCAAGCTGACATTCAACTCAATAATGTTGCATTAAGCAAAACGATAATTCGAGCACCATTCTCTGGACGACTAGGATTCAAATTGATAAGTAAGGGCGCATATGTTAGCCCAAGTACCCTTTTGACAACTTTGACTCAAGTCAATCCCCTCTGGGTTGAATTCATAGTTCCTGAAAGGTACATAGCAAACATCAAGATCGGACAGGAAGTAAAGGTAAATATGCCTGATCAAGGAACTCCCGTTGATGCTGTTATTAAAGCCCTAGATCCAAATATCGATGCTGGCAGCCGCTCTTTGTCGGTCAGAGCTCAACTAAAATCGGTCCCAGTGGGTACTCAACCGGGCGTATCTGCCAAAGTCCAATACATCCTCAATCAGCAGTCAGATGCCATACTGATACCTAGTCAATGCATAATACCTGAAGTAAGAGGCAAGAAAGTCATTTTGATAAAAAATGGCATTGCCACTCCTTCAATGGTTGAGACCGGATGGAGGGACGAAAAACGAGTACAAATCTTATCTGGCGTGCAAAGTGGGGACACGATTCTCGCTACCTCGATCATGCAGATCAGACCTGACATGCCGGTTAGAATTTCCGGAGTTATTCAATAAAAACTGGAAATTCAATGAGTTTACCTTCATTTAGCCTCAAAAGGCCAGTATTTGCCATAGTTCTCAGCATCATCATTTTGTTGTTTGGCGTGATTGGATATACATTCCTCGGCGTGAGAGAATATCCCTCTGTAGATCCACCTCAAATCAGTGTTCGCACTAACTATATCGGTGCTAATGCCGAAATTATCGAATCACAAATAACTGAGCCGCTCGAAAAAGGGATCAATGGTATCGCTGGTATTAAAAGCATATCTTCCTCCAGTGCGCAAGGAGTTAGCAATATCACCGTTGAATTTGAATTAAGTGTCGACTTGGAATCTGCTGCTAACGATGTAAGGGATAAAGTGTCCCAGGCAGTTCGCACTTTACCCCTAGATATTGATGGTCCACCGATTGTCAATAAAGCTGACGCTAATTCCGACGCTGTAATTTCGATGACTATACAAAGTGACACGAAGAATCACCTCCAAGTATCAGAATTTGCCAGCAATGTGCTATTGGAAAGACTTCAAACGATACCCGGAGTTAGTGGAATTCAAATATGGGGAGAGAAAAAGTACGCCATGCGGCTCTGGATGGACCCTGCAAAAATGTCTGCATACAGCATCACTCCCAGTGATGTTCAAAACGCATTAATAAGAGAAAATGTCGAGCTCCCTTCTGGTAAGATTGCGGGCTATTCCACTGATATTACCCTCAAAACTGAGGGCCTTTTCAAGAATGAAGAGGAATTCAACAATATGATCATCTCCAATACAGATGGACGTGAAATTCGATTCAAAGACATAGGTGAGGCAATATTGGGCCCTGAGAACGAGGAAACAATATTAAAGGAAAGTGGAGTTCCAATGGTGGCTTTGGCACTCATACCGCAACCTGGCTCCAACTACGTCGAGATCGCGGATGAGTTCTACAAGCGATTTGAGCAAATAAAAAAAGATATTCCGAAGGATATCAAAGTCAATATCGCCCTCGACTCTACCCAATTTGTAAAGAATTCGATACTAGAGGTGAAGGAGACATTGCTAATTGCCTTCCTGTTAGTTGTATTGATCATCTATCTTTTCTTCAGAAACTGGAGCATTGCCCTAAGGCCGCTGATAGATATTCCAGTATCATTGATTGGAACATTCTTCATAATGTACTTGTGTGGCTTCACGATCAATGTACTGACCCTATTGGGCATAGTCTTGGCGACAGGACTGGTAGTAGATGATGGAATCGTGGTGACGGAGAACATTTTCAAGAAATTAGAAGCCGGTATGTCACGTGAAAAAGCTGCAAGAGAAGGCTCGGAAGAGATTTTTTTTGCAGTAATCGCGACTTCTATCACGCTTGCCGTGGTATTCTTACCCATTATCTTTCTAGAGGGATTTGTAGGGCGCTTATTTCGTGAATTTGGTATCGTAGTGGCAGGAGCTGTATTGATTTCTGCTTTTGTCTCGCTGACTCTTACGCCAGTCCTAAATCTTAAACTCGCTGGTGACCATTCCAATCCCGGCTGGTTCTATCGAGTGACTGAACCATTTTATGAAGGCATGGATCGCGTCTATAAATCAATGCTCACGGCGTTTATGAAAATCCGTTGGGTAGCAATTCCAGTAGTAATTGTTTGTTTTGGCCTCATCTACTTTCTCTTCAAAAGCCTTCCCGCGGAGCTGGCCCCAATGGAAGACAGGAGCGCCTTTAGACTGCAGATTTCAAGTCCAGAGGGAACAGCCTTTCCTCGAATGGAGGAGAATATCAGAGTACTGGAAAACGAACTTATCGATTCGATACCGGAAAAACGGATTGTATTAAGTGTAACTGCACCCGGTTTTACTGGAGCGGGAGCAGTTAATACAGGTTTTGTGAGAGTCATGCTTCAAGATCCTGCTGATCGGACACGTAACCAACAAGAAATTGTTGACATGGTGGGTCGTTTTTCCGCAATGTATCAAGAAGGTAAAATATTCACCATTCAAGATCAGACGATTTCAACTGGGGGTGCTGCCAAATTTGGATTGCCAGTACAGTTTGTGATTCAAAACAATGACTTCAATAAAATTAGAGCAGCACTTCCACAAATTCTTGTTGAGGCCAATAAGAGCCCAGTGTTTCAGGGAGTTGATGCAAATTTGAAATTCAACAAACCGGAAATCAATATTACAATCGATAGGGAAAAAGCAACATCGCTTGGAGTTTCGATTGCTGATATCTCATCGACTCTGCAACTAGCCTATAGCGGACGTCGCTTCGGATACTTTACAATGAATGGCAAGCAATACCAAGTGATTGGCCAAGTAGATCGCAAATTTAGAGATGAGCCATTGGATCTGCAATCACTTTACGTGCGAAGTAAATCAGGCAAAATGGTACAATTGGACAATTTAATCCAAATGCGGGAAGTCAGCAATCCACCTCAATTATATCACTACGATCGCTATAAATCTGCCACAATCTCAGCGGCATTGGCTAGAGGCAAGACAATAGGTGAAGGAATCACCGAAATTGAGAACATTTCAAAAAAATACTTGGACGACTCCTTCACCACCTCACTATCTGGGGCTTCGAGAGATTTCACAGAGAGCTCCTCCAATACTATGTTTGCATTCTTGTTGGCCTTGATACTCATCTATCTCATTCTTGCGGCTCAATTTGAAAGTTTCATAGACCCATTTATTATCATGGTGACTGTTCCTCTTGCGATAGCAGGTGCATTGTTGGCCCTATGGATATTCGGGCAGACGAACAACATATTTAGTCAGATCGGTATCATCATGTTGATTGGACTTGTTACTAAAAATGGTATCCTAATTGTCGAATTTGCAAACAAACAGAGGGAAAAAGGACTATCGAAAATTGATGCCGTAATTAATGCCGCCGGATCGCGTCTGAGGCCAATATTGATGACGACATTGGCGACAATGTTAGGTGCTACTCCTATTGCTTTGGCCTTAGGTGCCGGAGCCCAAAGTCGAATTCCACTCGGGATTGTCATCGTGGGAGGTCTGGCGTTTTCATTGGTACTTACTTTATTTATTGTGCCCGCAATCTATTCATTCATCTCTTCAAAATCCAAGCCACATGTCGAGCATGAATAAATTTATGGCAGTCCAACTTATGCTTGTTTTTGCTTTCGCCTTATCGGCAAATGCTCAGACATTGCTCAGTCCACAACAGGCCGTTCAGACAGGGATAGAAAATAACCTTGGATTGGAACTTTATAAAAACAATCTCAAGATCGCGGAGCTTTCTAATTCCAAGGCAGCTGCAGGCTATTATCCTAATGTTGTGATTAGTGTACAAGACAACTTATCAAACAATAATTTACAACAGAAATTTACAAACGGAACGGAGGTAAATAGCAATTTCGTTTGGGGAAATAACCTCACTGCTGGCCTCAACAGCGATTGGACGATATTCAATGGATTTAGGATTCAGGCGACCAAGAGTAGACTCGCTCAAGAGCAGCAGATGTCAAAATTGGAACTAGAACAGGCGATATTGGATATGTCCTCCCGGATCTTACTTGCATATTACGATATAGTGAGACTAAAGATCCAGGTGCAGACCATTGATCAGAATATCGTGGTGTTGACAGAACGAACCCGATTATCAAAAGATAGATTCGAAGTTGGAACGGTCAATAAATCTGAATTTCTGCAAGGCAGTATTGATCTTCAACAGGCCAAGACGGAGCGAGAAAATCAGCTAACAGGACTTCGCAATGCCAAAATGGAACTCAACCGCCTGCAGAATCGTCCCGTTGAAACTGAGTTTGAGGTTCTCGACAATTTCCCATTACAAGCCATTGCATTCGATGATACTTATCTTCAAAATATCGAGCGCCGCAACCTTGCATTGCAAATCGCACGCAGCAATGAGCAGCTCAATGTCATCGATCAGCGAATTGCCAAATCGTACAAATATCCCACTGCCTTAGCACTCGGCTCTTATAATTACAACCTGACCCAAAATCAGGCCGGTTTTTCGATTTATAACCAGAGCAATGGACTTAATTTAGGGCTTGGAGTATCAATGCCAATCTACTTGGGAGGGTCAATAAGAAGAAATCAAGAAATTGCCAAAATTGAGTCGATGACCACTCAATCACAAACTCAAGATCTACTACAAACGATCAATCTTGCATTTAACCAGGCACGCTGGCAATATGATCAAGCTATAAAAATCCTAGCCTCAGAAGAACAAAATATACCATTGGCTCAAGAAAATCTTCAGATCGCAAGTGACAGATTTCGCATCGGACAAGCTCAAAACACTCTTGAACTGCGCGAAGCAGAGGAGACATTTTTTCTTGCCAAAACACGTGTCACACTTGCTGGCTACTCTGCCAAAGTCGCTGAGATCAATCTTATCCTACTACAAGGAAATATCTTGGAAGGGACCATAGGCCAATAATCGAACCATTAGGGTATATATAACAAAATTTTACTGCCGATTAAACTTCATTGATTAGAAGATGTCATAGCTTCAGGTTTTGTTCCAATAAACAAAAATTTGCACTATGATCGATCAAGTTACCCAAGCTAGTGGCTCTAAGCAGAAGCGACGTACCAATTCAGGACTAAATGCATACAATGGTCCATGGGGGCCAGAGCAGGCATTGCATCTCAGCCGACGAACGATTTACGGAACAAAAAAAGCTGATCTAGTCATGTTGACAGCACTTGGGCCGCAAGGAGCGGTCAATCAGTTGCTCGAATGGCCAATTAGCGCTCCAGCACCGCCAGTCAACAACTATAACAATGCCAATTATACAGATCCAACTGTTCCTGCCGGATAGACATGGGTCAATGCAGCAAAATTAATTGGCGGAGAATTTCGCCGTCGTGCCTCTTGGGCCTATTGGTATGTCGGTGTCATGATCAATCAACCTTTAAGCATCGTCGAGAAAATGACGGCTTTCCTTTCAACATATTTGGTGACAGAGGCAGATGTAGTTGGTGATGGACGATTTATATACAAAACGAATGCACTGATTAGGTCGCACGCGCTAGGAAATTTCAAAGAACTGGTCAAAAAAATCTCCATTGATCCCGGCATGTTGATATACCTCAACGGTTACCTTAACTCAAGCGGAAAACCTGACGAAAACTATAGTAGAGAATTACAGGAACTATTTACTCAAGGAAAAGGTGAAGACTCAAAATACACTGAGGATGATGTAAAAGCTGCCGCCAGATTACTAACGGGCTATACATTTGACTCCGTCAATATTTCCTATAAATTCAATCCAAATAAACACGATACTGGGGACAAACAATTCTCATCCTATTATAACAACACCTTGATCACTGGGAAAACTGGTGCAGCAGGCGAACAGGAATTGGATGAACTTATCGATATGTTATTCAATACTGAGGAAGCTGCAAAATTCTTCGTTAGACGACTCTATAATTACTTTGTCTACTACGACATTTCACAAGCTGAAGAAGACAATATAATCACGCCCTTAGCTGACTTATTCAGATCCTCTAATTATGAGATTAAGCCTGTATTAGAAGCATTACTCAATAGTGAGCATTTTTACGACACACTCAATGTTGGCTGTGTGATTAAGAGCGGCTATGATCTTGTGATCGGGGCTTTACGACAGTTTGAGGTGGGATTTTCTCCTTCGTCAAATTACGTCGCTCAATACAGCCAATGGTCGCAGATGCGAATTCAATTGATCATCTTACAACATGATCCTGGCGCTCCGCCAAATGTTGCAGGCTATCCAGCTTATTATCAAGCTCCTCAGTTTCACGAAATCTGGATAAATTCAGTTACACTGCCAGCTCGACAAAGTTGGACAGCACGGATGTTGAGCAATGGGTACACTGTCAGTGGATTCAAAGTGATAATCGACCCCATTGCTTACGCAATGACCCTAGACAATCCGGGTGATCCCAATACACTAGTAGCGGAATCTGTGTTTCTTCTCTTTGGTCTTCCAGTGTCGACTGATGCACTTGATTTCAT
>JBDSUZ010000376.1:0-3969 GCA_039927395.1 Saprospiraceae bacterium
ATAATTGCCTGGACAAATGCCCAGTACTTTATGATCAACATAGCTCAGCTCGGGATTAGGGTCGCATTCAGCGACGATCGTAAGGTTGCCATTAAATCCGGGAGCATTTAATGTCTCACAATCGACAGTAATATTTGCAGGAAGGTTAAATGATGGAGCAAGGTTGTCTGTGACCTGCACCATTTGGTCGAAACTACTAGAGTTGCCACATACATCAGTGTATATCCAATTGCGGATTACGGTATAAGTGTAGTGACCGCAGTTTTCAGGATCTGGATCCTGAGTACTTGTTTCTGAATACTGCAATTCAGGGTTTGGATCGCAGTCAATTATTATTGGTTGAGGTAGGGGATTTGATCCATTGCATATTATATTGAAAGTATCAGTGAGTCCGCTTATTATTGGTGCCTGTTGATCTACAACAGTTATTATTTGCGTTTGATTTGCAGAATTTCCACAACCATCCGATATGGTATATTTTCTTTCGATTACAAAATTATAAGCGGAGCAAATGCTTGAATCGGCTCCCTGAGTGCTTACGTCAGTCACCGTCTGTGTTAAACTTCCACCGCAATTATCTGTTGCGACAGCATTTCCTGGACTGGGAATCTGATCACATTGTACAGTAAGATTTGCCGGTATTTGAGCGATAATTGGTGCTATACTGTCATTTACAAGAAATGTCGCTCCTCCGCTGCGGGTATTTCCGCAATCGTCTGAGAAATTGAATTGTACTTGAAGTGATGCATTGCAGCCTTGGACAGTAATCTGAGGAAATGGTCCTGTAATAGGGATGCCGGATTGGGTATTGCCTTGGTCATCCTGCCAGCTAAATCCGGACAATACAACACTGCTACACAAGTCAGTGGCCACGGCATATGCACCAGCATTTATCCAATTTTGTAAGCTGTCTTGGGCTCCATTAGAGCAAGTAAGGGCCTTATTTAATGGACTTTGTTCGAAGGTTGGAGCTAGCGTATCAGCAATGGTAAATGTTGCTACACTAGGATTCGGGTTTTCATTTCCACATTTATCCCGCACATAAAATTTCACATCGAGTGAGCCAGTATTGCCACAGGAATTGGCTTGCGCTTGCTGAAAATACTGCCATATTGAGTCACGAGGAGGCTCTGTTCGGATAAAAGTAAATCCACAGTCGTCAGCAACTGTCCCACCACCAATATCATCAGCCCAATCTTCAAGATTCTGCTGATTGTTGTTTTGACTAACGCAATAGATTATAGTGTCTTGCGCCGGAGAAGTAAATATTGGGTTCGCTAAATCCCTTACTGCAAAAATGCCTGAGGATTTGATTGAATTGCCACAGAAATCGAGAAATGCAAATTGTATCCTAACAAATGCTAAAATACTATTGTAAGGCAGCCCTCCGATTTGCAGCGTCGTGTCGCAAGAGTTGCGAAGCGAGGCAGTAAGAAAACTATCCAATTCGGAGCGCAGGAGAGTGTCCTGTCCCTGATTTACGATATAGAGGATTCTCAAACTATCAGATGGTGTGCAATTATCGGTAATTACAGCATTCCCTTCGGTATTTATCCATTGATTGTATACTGCATAGAAATCTGTTCCATTACAATTGTGCACCAAGTCATCGACAAAATGAACGATGACAGGGGCAGTTGTATCGAGCAAAAAGAAGGTCGCTTGCGCATTTATTGCATTGCCACATAGATCAGTAGCAACAAAGGTCACTAGGCTTGCCGATCCGCAGCCATTCTTGAGTTGAGGGCTCGCAGGTATTGTTGACCAACTCACCATACTACAGGCATCTACGGCTACAGCTCCCCCGTGATTTTGCAACCAATTTTGAAAGACTTGTCCCGGATTGCCGCCGCTACAGGATATGGTGATATTGGAAGGAGCGCTTGTAAATGTTGGAGGCTGATTATCTGGTAAAATGCTGAAATGCTGCGTGTATTCTCTAAAATTGCCAAAGGCATCAGTGGCCCTAAAAATTCGATCTACAAGCTTGTTGGAACAGCCTGGGTTGATGACGGTGTCGCGGTGCGTTATGATCACTGGACTTTCAAATGAACAATTGTCAGTTGCTTGGACTGGCGCCACAGTATCAAGCCCAGCGCAAGATATAGTTCGGTTTGGAGGCAAACTTGCTTGAACAAAATTTGGCAATTGCTTGTCAGCAAAATAGATCGAAAAACCAAAAGTAGAGGTTTGACCAAGCAGATTGATCGCTGAATAGGTGATACTGACGGTCTGACCGGCTTCTATTGCGTCACCTATAGAATATCCATCACTGATGGATTGCAAACTAACCGTTTGGATAGCGCATGTATTGGGATTGCCGGTGCCTGTCACCAGTACGGTATTGGGATGGCCCCAATCGAGGGAAGCTATACATGCATCACCAACAACGAGTGTGTCTGGACCAATATAATTCCAATCAAAGCCGCAACCCTGTGCTCCGGCATTAAATTGGCCAAGCAACCCAAAGAAAGCCAGGATAATTAATTGCTTAGTAAATATTCTCGTCATGCTGATGTATTTATTGATTCCACTGGAACTCCTTTGCATTCGATTGAGATTTGGTAAAATGGCGGGGCAATTTACCAACGATTAATAACAGATAGTGGGAGGGAATCAAACAAAAAACCGATTTGGCTGCTTCGTAAAGATACTGGTAAATGCGAATTTTACTATGCTTATTCTTCTTCATCGACACGATCAACCTCAGGCTTGATTGGCTTTTGAATCGCCTTTTTGTCGGGCACTTCCTCATTGAGAAAAGTGTTGAGCTGGTCAATAGTTAAGGTAGAAATCAATTGCCCAAATTGATTGATCTTAATGTCAAATCCTTCCAGTTTTTGGTGCGTTTCAGGCTTACCTTTTTTCGCAAATCGTTTTGGCATTGCCTTAGTTATTTTGGAAGGGCAAGTTAAGTACTTTCAAAGGCTCCACCTATTGAGCGAATTCCTCAATTTTGAGGACAAGCCAATGTATGAATGAGTCCTATGCGACGCTAAGTAATTCGTCAAATTTCATGAAACTCTCCTTCATTCTGCTAGTTGCAAATTCAGAGCCCATGAGGGATAGTGTTTCGAACAAATTAGGACCTTGCGGGATTCCTGTCAATGCAATGCGCAAAATGGGAAATACGTCTCCCGGGCCTATATTGGCGGCATTCATTTCAGATTTTATCAATATTTCCAATTGGTCAGCCTCCCAGTTGCTAAACACTGAAAGCTTTTCGACAAGAGACTGAAAGAATCCGATGCGGTCAGTGGTCCATTTTTTCTGCAAGGTCTTGAGATCAAATTCGCGGATGGGCTCGAAGAAATAATAACCTTGCTCATAGAAATCTTGAAAGTAGATTACTCGTTCGCGATATAATTTGATGAATCCTTCAAAGAAATCAGCTTCGACTTGAATTTTTTTGGCTTCAAATGATGGTCGAAGTTGATTTGCAAGACTATCAATACTCGCATGATGCAGGTATTGTTGATTGAACCATTTGGCTTTTTCGTAGTCAAATCGGGCTCCACCTTTATGAATTTTCTCAAGCGAGAAGATTTCGCTAAGGCTTTCGAGGTCAAATATTTCTTGTTCTGTACCCGGATTCCAGCCAAGCAGCGCAAGAAAATTTAATACAGCAGCAGGATCAAAGCCCGCTTCACGGAAACCAGTGAAGGAATCCTCGGGGCTTTCACCTACCCAACTCAGTGGAAAGACTGGAATACCCAGCTTCACGCCATCGCGCTTGCTAAGTTTGCCGTTCCCACTTGGTTTGAGGATAAGCGGTAGATGTGCAAATGCCGGCATAAACTCCTCCCAATCCAGAAATCTATACAACAATACGTGATGGGCGGTACTTGAAAGCCATTCTTCACCGCGTATTACGTGTGATATCTGCATCAAGTAATCATCCACTATATTGGCAAGGTGATAGGTGGGCATTCCATCAGCCTTCAAGATGACCTTGTCGTCGAGTTCGTT
>JBDSUZ010000377.1:0-6290 GCA_039927395.1 Saprospiraceae bacterium
ACTCTTAATGAGATAGGTGAGAAGATGGGTCTCGACATAATGCTGCGCGAATACAATCAGACAAGAATTAGTCAATCGATGCTTGGTAACTGTCTAGAAGCGCTGGTAGGAGCCATCTACCTAGAACTTGGTTACACCAAGACTCAGCAATTTATAGTTTCGAAAATCTTACGTCAATATCTTGATATTCACGAACTTGAATTGTACGACGACAATTTCAAGAGCCAATTGCTTGAGTGGTGCCAAAAGCAAGGCAAAACAATACACTACGAGGTCATAAGCCGATCCAAGATGGATCATCGAGATCGGTTTAAGATTGCCGTTATGGTTGATGGTGAAGTGCTGGCCAGTGCTGATGATTTTAATAAAAAATCTGCAGAGCAAACGGCTTCTGAGACTGCTTTAAAAATGCTAGGACTGCTAGTAGAAGCCACAGAGAAGGAATAATTTCCACCACTTTTCTTATATTTTCAATTTCCCAAATTCGGATCATTCACAATAGTGGGTAAACAATCGATTTCTGCCATAGCTTCATCGTCCTGGGAAAACCTTTTGCTTTGGTTGGATGAGCTTCTACTAAATGGGTTTGCCTCCGTTCAAGCTAAGGACTTGGAGCAAATGGCGGGCCGAATGGTGGATTTGCAAATGGGTGGAATTGCAAGAATTTTTAGGCAATTGGCTCCACTGGACTGGAGTGATGACAAGTTGACATCACGAATAGCTGCAGATCTATTGGATATTAAGATGGCTGGAGCTTTGGCAGCCCAATATGAAAATCTTAATGAAGGAAAGCAGGCATCCTTACTCGCATTTATTGTAGGCAATCAGCGTAAGCCTGATGAGCAAAAAGATGTAGTCCTAGAAGATCAGTGGCTTGTCCTTAAGGTGAAATTTGAGAAACTCGAACGAGTCAAATCGCGTATTGTCTGGTTTTTCGGCCAGAAGAGTCATCGCATCATTTACACTGAAGATTTCGTATTTGGCTTGAACAAATTTGAAGGCTTTTTTCAATTTGGTAGCCACTATCATTCCAAAGTTGCTTTATATCCAGCTATTGTTCCTTATCGCGCTCAGATGTTAAATAGCACGAGGGTTGATGTCAAGGGCTTTCATTTACCACAGGGCATTGCGCTATCTGAGTTTATCAAATATTATAGCGAAGTTTTGGCTGAATATCCTATTAATTATCCAATACCAGTCTTGCTTGGCAAAGTCACAATTACTCGGTATCAGAATCAGTTTTTCCTGCAAGAGGAAGAAGGTGATTTGGTTGTTCCTTTACAAATTGAAGAAACTACAGGTTGGAATTTGATGAGCGTCACTATTTCCAATCCGATCCAAATATTTGTGCAATGCCACAGGGGCTTGTATTCAGCCTTAGCATGGATTAGCAATGAACAGATTATGGAGATTTAAGAAAAAAGCTCTTCGGATTATCGCGTCGACTACTTTGCCAGCTCGACAGGATTCGTGATCAGATTCATCACATTATTTTGATGCTGGATACTTTCCATATGAACCGCATTGACATAATTGACCACAAACTCAGGGCTCAGTCCCAAGGAGATTCCCTGTTTGGTGGCTCTTTCTAGAATTTCATTCCAGCGATCAGTTTGGAGGATGGCGATATTATTTTCTCTTTTAAAATCGCCAATATTATCGGCAATTTTCATTCGTTGTGCCAACAGTTGTATCAGCGCTTCGTCCAACTGATTTATTTGCAATCGCATATTATCCAATTCAGCGTGGATAAAATCATTTTCTGTGATATTGCGCCTCCAATGAATAGAATTTAGCAGCGTATTTAGCTGAGATGGTGTCACTTGCTGTTTTGCATCGCTCCAAGCTAGGTCTGGTTGTAAATGACTTTCGATCATAAGGCCGTCATAGGCTAAATCAATAGCACATTGGGCAACTTTGAGCAATGTGTCACGTCGACCACAGATATGCGATGGATCATTGAGAAACAAAATGCCAGGATTGAGCCTCTTCATTTCAATTGCCACATGCCACATCGGTGGATTTCTATAATCCGAATCACCATAGGTAGCAAAGCCCCTGTGAATCAACCCAACATGTTTGATACCTGTTTTTTGAATCCTTTCCAGCGCTCCAATCCAAAGTTCCAGATCCGGATGAAGAGGATTTTTTATAAGGACTGGAATGTCCACTCCTTTCAACACGTCGGCTATTTCCTGCACGCTAAATGGATTGCCGGTAGTACGTGCACCAATCCAAAGTATATCTACTTCGTGGCGCAGTGCCTCCTCAACCTGCTTGGCATTTGCGATTTCAATCGCTGTAGGTAAGCCGGTAATTTTTTTGGCTTCAAGTAACCAGGGAAGGCCTATAGAACCTACGCCTTCAAACATATTTGGTCGGGTGCGAGGCTTCCAAATTCCGGCTCGCAGAACGTCGACCTTGCCAATTTCCTTCAATTGTATGGCTGTTTGAATTACCTGCTCAGCGGTTTCGGCACTGCAGGGACCACTGATAATCAATGGTCTCTTTTGCCAGATATTTGAGAGGTTTTCGTTCATAAGTCAATCCAATGTACCAATATGATCTGATTTTGGAATGTGTTTAATTGCACAAATGTGGCCATCCTCATAGTAGATTGGAAATGGAATACCAAAAGGAGTGTAAATGTTCATTGATTTTGCTTGCTGCCGAGAAATCTTGCTCAAAGCTTAGTGCAAGAACTTACATTTGATTCATCAGCCATTACTATCTCTGAAAACAAAATTGAACGATGGATTCTTTGACACAAATCGTATTGGGAGCAGCGGTTGCAGAAGCAGCTCTAGGCAAGAAAATAGGTAACAGGGCGATGTTGTGGGGTGCTATTGGCGGTACAATACCCGATCTCGATGTGCTGACAGGATTTTGGATGAACGATTTGCAGCGGATCGAAGCGCATCGGGGCATCAGTCACTCACTTCTATTTGGCATTCTATTCCCTTTGTTGATGGCTTGGCTAGTCAAGAGACTCTATGACAGCAACTTTTATCGACGACCTGGATACAAGTTATTAGTGACCATCCTCAGTGTGATTTTTGTCAGCTCGATTTTATTTGCAATCAATTTCATTTGGTACAAAGCAGCAGACCATGTTCAGATTATTGTATTGAGCATTTCGGTGATTTTGCTAATCTTATTTGTGCGTTGGATTTGGTTGAAGTACTATAAAGATGAATTGCGGCCAGTGCAGGCGTCATTTAAGCAATGGTATTGGCTATTTTTTCTTTCAATCATCACACATCCGATCCTAGATTGCTTCACTACCTATGGCACCCAGCTTTATCTTCCATTTTCTCGCCAAAGGATAGCTTGGAATAATATTTCGGTGCTTGATCCATTTTACACTGTGCCATTTATTATTTGCCTAATTGTGGCATTGATTTTAGCTCAAGGGTCCAGAAGGCGACGGATTTGGAATACTATCGGACTGGTGATTAGTTGCTCTTATATGGCACTCACTTTTGTGCATAAATACAAGGTTGATACTGAAATGGTCGCTCAATTGAAAGCGCAGCATATTGATTATGTTTCTACATTCTCCTCACCGACGATTGTCAACAATCGACTTTGGCATTGCGTTGCTTTGACAGCCGGAGATACCTGCTATCAGGCTTTTTACTCCCTTAAGGATACACGGCCTAATTGGCTGTTTACACCGGTAGTTCGCCACCAAAATTTGTGGGATCCAAACAATCAAACTAATGAGCATCAGGTGCTCAGGTGGTTTAGCCAGGGATACGATGCTATGGTGCAGGAGGGCGACTCGATTAAATGGCAGGATTTGCGTTTTGCTTCTATTGATACAAAAGATCTTGAGAAACCATTTTGGGTTTTCTCATTTGATATTATCAAGGAGGGGGACAGGACTGAGGTCAAAGAATCGGCGCCTTCGTTCGAAGGATTTGGGGAGAGTTGGAAGAGGTTTATGACCCGTCAGGCTGGGCTCTAGGTACTGAGCTCTTTCATTTTGCCAAATGCGAGTTCAATTTCCGTCTTGATCCAAGCATAATTGACCTCACTGAGATTGACCAAAGGCAAGCGCACGTCGCGTGAGCAAAGATTGAGGTATTCCAATGCCCCTTTGATCCCAACTGGGCTACCTTCGGTATATAAGTACCAATGTATATCGAGCAGTTGATAATTTAGATTTCTTGATGCCTCCCAATCTCCGGCCAGAGCGGTACGAACCATTTCAGAGAATTCTCGTGGAAATGCATTTGAGATAACTGAAATCACTCCATCTCCACCGCAAGCGAGCAGTGGAAATGTGACGGTATCATCGCCAGATATAACCAGGAAATCCTTGGGTTTGTGTTTTATGATTTCCATTCCCTGCAGCATGTCTCCAGAAGCCTCTTTGATGCCAAGCAGATTTTCGTGGGATTCAGCTAGACGCACAGTCGTTTCAGACTCCATATTAGACGCTGTGCGCGACGGTACATTGTACATTATGATCGGGCGAGGAGAGTGATCAGCCAATTTCATAAAATGGCGAAAAATCCCTTCCTGACTTGGTTTGACGTAGTTTGGGCTGCTTGATAAAATCCCGTCGATTCCGTCGAAATTCTGGCTTTGCATCTTCTCGATGATGACCTGTGTATTATTTCCACCAAATGCACCATAAACGAGGCCGACACGGCCGTTAATTTCTTCTGCCATGAATGCAATGATCTGATCACATTCATACGGTGTCAAGGATGTTGCTTCGCCGGTTGTTCCTAGGCAGACGATATAATCAACTCCACCGGCAATTACATGATTGATCATACGGCGCATCGATTCAAAATCGATGGCGTCATGGCTGAATGGGGTCACCAGCGCTACGCCTGTTCCGCGAAATTTCTGGGTATTTTGGCGCATGATCAGACTTTGCTTTCTTCTTTGACCTCGGTTATTTGCTTGTATTTTCCCATTGCTCTGAATTTGGCGATTCTCGTTTTGATCCTTTCTTCTGAACCAAATTTCATTAGTTCTGCCAATTCTTTCTTGATATGAGATTTTAGAGTTTTAGCCATGGATTCGGGATCGGTGTGCGCTCCACCAAGAGGTTCTTTGACGATGCCATCGATCAATTGGAAATCCAACATATGATCGGCGGTCAATTTTAGAGCCTCTGCGGCCTGTTCCTTATAATCCCAGCTCCTCCACAGTATTGATGAGCAAGACTCGGGCGAAATGACTGAATACCAAGTGTTTTCAAGCATAAACACCTTGTCGCCGATGCCAATCCCTATAGCTCCACCAGAAGCTCCTTCACCGATGATGTAGCAGACGATAGGCACTTTTAGTTTAGCCATTTCAAAAAGGTTGCGGGCAATTGCTTCTGCCTGGCCTCTTTGTTCTGCTTCTATTCCTGGGAATGCTCCTGGGGTATCGATTAGTGTCACCACAGGTATTTGAAAGCGTTCTGCAAGCTTCATGAGTCTGAGTGCTTTGCGATAGCCTTCGGGATTTGCCATCCCAAAATTGCGGTACTGTCTAGATTTCGTATTTGAGCCTTTTTGGTGGCCGATGATTACGACAGGTTGGTTGTCAATCATACCGATACCGCCGATGATAGCTTTGTCTTCACCACCGGATCTATCGCCATGGAGTTCGACAAATTTCTTTGTGATCTCCTGGATATAGTACTGAGTATAAGGCCTATCCGGGTGCCTGGATAGTTGCACTTTTTGCCAGCCGCTGAGGTTTTTGTAGAGCTCTTTGCGTTTGGCTTGTATTTTGGCTTCTATATTTTTTACCATTTCGGCGACGTCTAGATCACCCTGCTCTCCAACTTGTTGGATTTTATTCAACTGCTCAAACAGGAGTTCAAGCGGTTTTTCAAAGTCTAAGAAGACCATATGAGGCGATATTTTGATTCAATCTGTCGGTTGCATTAACCGTCGAGAAATAAAGATACGAGATCGAGTGGGACAAATGTAACAGAAAGGGAGATTGGGGTAGGCATCGGGAATATTTTTTGATAATATTGTTCAACAAGGTTTGGAGAAACCAAAGAAGGGATTACTTTTGTCGCGCGCTTTTAAAAAGCAGCCAACAAAGGATCGGTAGTTCAGTTGGTTAGAATGCCGCCCTGTCACGGCGGAGGTCGCGGGTTCGAGTCCCGTCCGGTCCGCAAAAGTCTCGGCTAAGCCGACACAAGCCTCGTCAAGAAATTGATGAGGCTTTTTGCTTTTAAGGAGATAGTCCTGCGCTGTCACGGTCCCTGCTAAGCTGGGACGGGTTCGAGTCCCGTCCGGTCCGCACAAGCCTCGTCAAGAAATTGA
>JBDSUZ010000378.1:0-5720 GCA_039927395.1 Saprospiraceae bacterium
GTAATTTGCCTGTGCATTTACAATTTTTGGAATGAAGAACATTGCACTGGCAGTAGTTACGGCGATCTTGATCGCTTGCACCTTTTTCTACTTTTTTCACTCATTTGAAACAAAGTCTCAGAAAATCCCAAAGAAAGATCGTTGGGATCTGGCTGCATTGCAGGAATTCAACATGACAAAGGATCTAGCAACAGGCGATGTGCCTCGAGAAAGATTGCTACTAGCTAAGCGAGAAGCGGATCGACGTAGAGCGATTTTGATGAGAGATGCAATCCCGGGAATGGAATGGGATGAGAGAGGGCCTAGCAATGTTGGTGGACGCACACGTTCTATCATGTGGGATCCAAATGATCCCGCCAAAAAGAAAATATGGGCCGGTAGTGTCGGCGGTGGAGTTTGGTACAATAATGATGTAACCAACCCCGCAAGTACATGGACTGCTGTCAATAGTTTTTGGGAAAATCAAGCAGTTACTGCACTCGCATTTGACCCATCAAATCCAAATATATTTTACGCAGGTACAGGCGAAGGATACGGCAATTTAGATGCCATCAGAGGCCTTGGTATATGGAGAACACTCGATGCAGGCGCAACATGGAATCAACTTCCTTCTACGCTCGCAGGTGGATTTCGCTATGTTACAGATATTGTCGTTTATCCCGATGGTGTTGTGGCCGCAGCCACTCGTTCTGGGCTATTCAAGTCCGTCGATCAAGGACTGACCTGGAGCAACATTCGCACAGGCGATTGGTCAGATTTGGAATTATCTGCAGATCTGACCTTATATGTCGCCGCTCTTAAAGGAGGAGTGGTCGCTAAGACCACAGATCAAGGGGCAAACTGGACTGTCATTACGCCAGGCACAGGCGCCGATCGCGTTGAACTGGCATGTGCTCCTTCCGATGCCAACATCATCTACGCAGTGGCCAATGGTGGCAATGGCGACAGTGATGTCAGATACATCAAGCGATCAATCAACGCTGGCAATTCCTGGACAAATTGCACCATTCCCCCCCAACCTTCAGGAGATGGACATTTCACCCGAGGACAAGCTTGGTATGACCTTATTGCATCGGTCAGCCCTACAAATCCTGACATGCTCATCGTCGGTGGAGTCGATCTTATCCGTTCAATGGACGGCGGTCAAAACTGGGATCCAATCTCACATTGGTACGGTGGATTTAATGAACCATTTGTACACGCCGATCAGCATGCCATTATGTTCCGCCCGGGCTTTGGTCAATCGGCCATTTTTGGCAATGACGGAGGAGTATTCCATTCAGCCAATCTTAATGCGAATGAACCGAGCTTCACTGAAGTTAATAGTGGATATAATGTCACGCAATTTTATGCCGCAGATATAGCGCCCGAAGCAGGCTCAAATTATATGCTTGCCGGAGCACAGGACAACGGCACTCAACAATATAAATCCGCGGGAATCAATAAAACTGCTGATGCAACTGGAGGTGATGGTGCATTTTGTCATATTGACCAACTCAATTCGCAGATTCAAATTACTTCCTACGTGTACAATAATTACTATGTTTCGACTAATGGTGGTACTTCATTCAAATCAAGAAGCTTTGGAGACACTGGGAGATTCATCAATCCGACTGATTATGATGACCTGCGAAAAAAACTCTATGCTTGCCAAAACAATGGCAATTACCTGCGTTGGGAAAATCCGGAAACAGGAGGAAATACAAGAGTTCCTGTAGCGGTTTCAAATTTTAACAACTCAACGATTTCTGCAGTAAAGGTTTCTCCCAATATTCCTGACCGAGTCTATTTTGGTTTGGAAAATGGCGACGTAGTGTATGTTGATCAAGCGCATGAGGGCGAGGAAAAGGATGGAGTGATCATGAGAGATTCACTTGGTGGCAATGTTGCTTCCATTGATATCGAAATTGGTAACGAGCAACATGTGCTGATTACCTATAGCAATTATGGCGGCTCAAGCTCATACGAAACCCGCGACGGGGGCGCAAATTGGATAAGCATTGAAGGTGATCTGCCCGATATGCCAGTGCGTTGGGGCATCATCAATCCACTCAATCCTGATCAAGCAATTATTGCCACTGAACTCGGAGTGTGGACAACAAATAAGATGGCTGCTGCGGGAACAAAATGGGAACCTAGCAATTCAGGACTGGCAAATGTCAGGACGGATATGTTGAAATTCCGATATTCCGACAATACGATTCAGGCAGCAACACATGGTCGCGGAGTTTTCACCTCTACCTCATTGGCCAAATATCAAGTCAATTTCCAACAAACTGCGCTTGCCGTCGATGAAGGATATGACTCCGAAACATTTGTGCGTTGCGACGCAAAAGGACAGACGATCGGCATTCCATTTTCACTGAGTAGAAGAGCTACTGAATCGAGCAGCATTAAAGTGAAAATTACGGGAGGAAGCGCCACAGCTGGCCTCGACTATATATTTAGAGATACAGTGATCAATCTGCAAGTCAATGGAGCTCTCGAATACTCTCTTCCAATTATCATCATCGACGATGCGATTGTTGAAAATGATGAAACGATTGAATTTACACTAGAGACCGTAAGTGGCAATTATCAATTGGGTGATCATTCAAATGTTGTCGTCACCATTCGCAGTGAAGAGAAAGCACCAGTATTTGGAGCTGAAACAACTTGCATCCTTGGCAAACAAGCACTTGTGCAGAAAAGCGGTCCATTTGGTGGCATGCTGAGATATAGCAAAACACAATTGATATACCTTGCCGAAGAATTGCATGCTGAAGGATACCGTCGAGGTGAAATCATAAAACTTGGATTTCAATTGATTGGCAGCAAGAGTAATTTGAATTACAAAAATTTGTCAATCAAACTGTCGCAAACAAATTTGGACGAATTTCAAGGTATTGATTATCTGACTGATCTGGAAGAGGTCTTCACAGGTGAATCCAAAATTGTAGCTGGATGGAATAATTTTGACTTGACCAAACCATTTATATGGGATGGCCGGAGCAATATCATCGTCGAAATCTGTTATTCGAATTCTTTTGGAATAATGGATGACGAAATAGCGGCCTCTGAGACCAGGCGCAATACGATGCTGAATAGTAGGAGCAACGCTGCCGCACAATGCGATGAAACGCAAGCCAAAGTAAGCACCTCTCTGCGGCCCAACATATCATTTACACTGAAGAACTACAACAGAGTTCAACAGATGATCGTCGAGAACAAAGAATTCTGGATGCAATCGGGCGATTTCGCGGTTGTGTACGGCAGCTTTGGCAATCTACTAGGCACAGTAAGGCAGATTTCAGGTGATCCGGGATGCCTCAAGCTTGAAGTAGATCGTGCTGGCAATGATATTTTTTATCCATTTGGCAACAGACGAGGACTCTCACAAAAAAGCTGGTATCTAAACTTTGACGGCGAAGGCCGAAAATTCGAATTGACCATATTTGCCAGCGATATTGAACTTGCAAATTGGCCGGAGCCAAAAGATCTGAAGATATATCAATCACAGCACCGTGTCAAAGATGGTGGCTCATTTGGGATTTATGCCAATAGCATCGATAAGAACAATCCGGGACTTGCAGGATTTCAATACAGGATTGAGGTCGACAAGCCTAGTGGATTTGCACTTACTGATGCTAATGAAACTGCACCAAATGCTTGGTCAGATCCTACATTTTACCCAAATCCATTTCATGATTACTTGTCTGTAGGCTTGCCGGAAGGGAGGATCGACAGAGATCACACAGTACAAATATTTGACATTGCAGGAAAACTTGTCCTTTCAAAATACTTGCCAAGCGGAACTAATACTTATCAGTTGGACTTAAGCCCGATGGCTAATGGTGTGTATATCGCAGTGATCAGAGATCAGAGCAGCAAGAAAATGATTAAGACGCAAAAGGTCTTGAAACTGTAATTACCGGATTCAGATTTCAGGATACAAAGGATACTGCTTCATGAAAGCATGAATCTCTTTGGCCACCTTGTCGATCACAGTTTCATTTTGCACATCACGGATGATTTGATCGATCCAATCGACGACTTGCACGCATTCCGCTTCCATGAAGCCTCTGCTTGTGATCGCCGCTGTACCGACGCGAATACCGGAGGTCACCATAGGTGATTCAGTGTCAAATGGCACCATATTTTTGTTGATCGTCAATTCAGCTCGCACGAGGGCATTTTCAGCTTGTTTACCTGTTACGCCCTTATTGCGCAGATCTATAAGCATCAAGTGATTGCTAGTTCCTCCGGAAATGATCTGATATCCCTTTTCTGTCAAAGCAGTAGCCATCGCTTGTGCGTTGCGCATTACCTGCGTGGCATATTTGCCAAATGAGGGTTGTAGTGCTTCGCCAAATGCAACCGCCTTAGCTGCAATGACATGTTCCAGCGGTCCACCTTGCATACCAGGGAACACACCGCTATTCAATATCGCAGACATCATGATTGGCGATCCTTTTTGGGTTTTTCTTCCCCATGGATTCTCAAAATCCTTGCCCATCATGATGATACCACCTCTGGGCCCACGTAAGGTCTTATGTGTAGTGGAAGTCACAATATGGCAATGTGGCATTGGGTCATTGAGCAATTTCGCAGCAATCAGACCGGCTGGATGTGCGATATCAGCAAGCAAAAGTGCGCCAACTTCGTCGGCAATCTTTCTGAATCGTGCATAATCCCAATCTCTCGAATACGCCGAAGCTCCGCAAATAATTAGTTTTGGCTTATGGGCTTTGGCAACAGCCTCGACCTTGTCCATATCGATCAGGCCTGTATCCGGTTCCACACCATAGAATACTGGGGAATAAACCTTACCTGAATAATTGACGGGAGAACCATGCGATAAGTGTCCACCGTGCGACAAATCAAATCCCAAAATGGTATCGAATGGTTGCAGGCAAGCTAAAAATACTGCCGCATTGGCTTGAGCACCTGAATGCGGCTGCACGTTGGCATATGCGGCTCCAAATAATTCTTTCAATCGGTCAATGGCAAGTTGTTCGACCATATCTACGATCTCGCAACCGCCATAATAGCGCTTGCCAGGATATCCTTCGGCGTATTTGTTAGTTAGGCAGCTTCCCATAGCTTGAATGACAGCGTAGCTGGTGAAATTTTCAGAGGCGATCAACTCTACTCCTCTTCTCTGCCGGTCCAATTCCTGTGCGATCAGGTCAAATACCTTATCCATATCTGTGATTATTTGTTCCTAAAGATAATCGGAAATCAGGAATGGAAAAAAATGTTCTGGGAGATAGGTCGACCAGTTCTTGGTAATAAGACGGATTTCCTTAACTACCGTGGGGCCTAAAGGATCTTGCAACCAATTTGCACATGGCATGACTATGAGGTGGAGCGCGCTGAGTTTTATTACGAAGACCCAGCTCGCTACCTCGAAGACATCAATGATGTGCTGGAACAGATCCCGGAATTCTTTATAACCGTACCGGAGATCCAACATCAAACGCTGCTTAAGATGCACCACTTCATAGTGCAACTAAAGCATGCGGTCGTGTCAGTCAAGCCGATCGACTGAGATCAGGAGCCTCCCCACCACGGAGGCTTTTTCGTTAATCGAGTAGGAGACAAAGATAGGTGTATATCTATCTTTGTCGTCCTCTCACACCACCGTACGTACCGGTCTGGTATACGGCGGTTCATTTGGAATTTGCGTGAAGTTTCTCGTACCGTGGCAATAATGCCGGGTACCCAAGTCGATCGAACCA
>JBDSUZ010000379.1:0-20941 GCA_039927395.1 Saprospiraceae bacterium
ATAGCATTGGCGACTGTGAGGCCGCCAATACCGGAATCAAAGATCCCTATAGGTTGTTTTTTGTCGTGCGATACCACCAGAAATTAAGGCATGCCTAATTTCAACTTGACATCAGCCATCAGATCAAGTCCTGGCTCGGCATATAGAAGTACCTGGCTACTTGCGTCAAAAACGAAAGTATATCCTTTTTCCTTAGACACATCTGCGATCGCCTTGTTGACGCGGTCCAATATGGGGCTGAGTAATTGTTCTCTTTTGTCAGCGATTTGCTTTTGCATATCCTGTTCGAAGGCCTGTATTTTTTCTTCTTCAGCCTTAAGCTTTGTAGCTTCATCTTGAACGGCTTTCGGTGCCATTTCACCGTCTTTCTCTTTTCGTGCTAGTTCCTGATATTTAGCTTGAAGGGCTTCTACCATTTGTTGTCCTTTCTTTTGCAACTGCTTCTGTAAGGCATCTAGGTTTGCATCAGCTTCCTTTACCTGGGTCATTTCTGACAATAAGGCCGCTGAATTCAGGTAGCCAAATTTTTGAGCTTGAACCTTAGTGCTACTTGCAGCTAAAGTCAAACCAATTATCGTCAAGATTAAAATCCTTTTCATTCTGGGATGGTTGGTTATTGTTTTATTTGGGCCTCAAAGTTAGCAAAAATTACTTTTTGATCCTTTTGAGGAATTCTTCGGTCTTATCTAGTGCAGCTGAGGCAAAAATGATGCCTGTGGCGCTATCCTTGTCGATGATCAGGTCATACCCTTTTTCCGCAGCAAGTTTTTCAATTTCGCCACTCACTCTGTCCTGAATAGGCTTGACCAATTCTTGTCTTTTCAGGAACAAGTCGCCTTCTGGTCCGAATTTACGCTTTTGCAATTCTCGGACTTCCTTCTCTTTGTTCATGATTTCCTCTTCTTTCTGCTTGCGCATATCTTCGGTCAACATGACTTGTTCGGCCTGATACTTATTGTACATGCTTTTGATCTTGTCATATTCCTGATTGATCTGCTGTCTCCACTCTTCGGACACTTTGTCCAGGTTGGCTTGAGCAGTCTTGTAGTCCGATTGGGTCTCCATCACTTGTTTCATATCGACAAGTACGATCTTCTGCGCATTTGCGCTTATTCCGATCGATCCGAGGCAGGCAATTACTAGCCCGAGTTTAATTTTTTTCAATAGCATAATGCTTTGGGTTTTTCGCTTAGCTTCAAAAATACAATTTTCTCAGAACCATAACCCAAAAGCTATGCAAGACGGTCTATACTAGCTTGCGTTTAACATAATTTTAATCCAAATCGCGCAAATGACCTCTTTCAATAGCCACATTTTGACGAGCAAGTCACCAAGCGCATGAAATGGCTGAGATTCTGTTAATTTTGAACCTTAAAATCAACAATTCAGCATTTTGAACGCTACGTACAAAATCGGTTTAGATACCATCGATCACGCGCAAATTGGGCAAATCATCGAATCCAAGTCAAGCTTGGAAATAAGCCCCGAGTTGATAATGGCGATCGAGGAATGCCGGAGGTATCTCGATCGCAAGCAAAGCGAAACCGATACGCTGCATTATGGTATAAATACAGGCTTCGGATCACTATGTGAAATAAGAATTTCAAACGAAGAAATCGAGCAGCTCCAAGTAAATCTTGTGCGTTCTCACGCTTGTGGCATGGGCGACCATGTACCAGAAGCTGTTGTTAGGCGCATTTTGCTGCTAAAAATATTGAGTCTGTCAAAGGGCTACTCTGGGGTTAGTTTGCCTCTTTTACAGCGTCTGGTCGATATGTACAATGAACAAATTCATCCTGTCATCTACCAATTGGGATCCCTAGGCGCATCAGGTGATTTATCGCCCTTGGCCCATCTCAGTTTGCCGCTGATTGGTGAAGGAGAGTTATGGTCAAATGGCAAGGCTGTTCCTACTTCGGAACTATGGCTACAAAAAAACTGGCAAGCTCTTCATTTACAATCCAAAGAAGGACTTGCTCTGCTCAACGGAACTCAGTTTTCAACTGGATATGGCGTTTATTGCCTTGAAGCTGCAGATCGATTATATCAATGGGCAAATCTGATAGCATCAGCATCTATTGATGGTTTTGATTGCCTTGTGTCCCCATTTGATGCTAGAATTCATCAGATAAGGCCTCATCATGGGCAGATGGCAGCTGCCGCAGACGTTTCCGCCATCCTTGCTGATAGCGAGATTGCCCAACAGGCAAAAAATCGGGTTCAGGATCCATATTCTTTCCGTTGTGTGCCTCAGGTCCATGGAGCTTCCCTCGATGTAATAAGACACGTGGCCAGCGTAATCGAAATTGAAATCAATTCAGTAACTGATAATCCGAATATTTTCGCAGAAGATGATGCGATTCTTTCAGGCGGAAATTTTCATGCCCAACCTATTGCCTTGGCGCTGGATTACTTGGCGATGGCCTTGGCAGAATTGGGTAGCATCTCCGAAAGACGGATTTTTCAACTTATTTCTGGCAAGCGCGATTTACCCGAATTTCTTTGTTCTGCGCCTGGCCTACAGTCTGGCTTGATGATTCCACAATACACCGCGGCGTCCATTGTGAGTCAGAATAAACAACTTTGCACGCCAGCTTCTGTAGATTCGATTACTTCCTGTATGGGTCAGGAAGACCACGTTAGTATGGCCGCCAATGCAGCCACCAAATGTTATCGCGTAGTCGACAATCTTGAGCGAATACTTGCCATCGAATGGATGACTGCCTGTCAGGCAATTCATTTCCGCAGGCCGCTGAAATCTTCTTCCCGCATCGAGCGTTTGATCGAAAGCTACCGCAATGTGGTTCCCGTGCTGGTCGATGATCGTAATTTGCATGTCGACCTGGAGAATACCTTGTCGTGGATGCGACAACAAAACTTGCGTTCATAATCCTTTTTTTTTTAATCAACTTTCCTCGTATGAGGCCTTTTTTGGCAATATTATTCTTGACCATTGGTAGCTTTTTAACCTTAGCCATTTTGGGCCCGGATATAATCAGTTTTCAACGCCATATTCAGATTGATGCTTCTCAGCATAGGGTCTTTGACGAATTCAAGTATCTGGGAAATTTCAATAATTGGTCCCCATGGGCAATACTCGATCCTCAGATGAGCTCCTCTGTCAAGGGTGTTGATGCTGCTGTTGGGGCAACTTACACTTGGGAGGGAAATGATCAGGTTGGAGCTGGAACTATGACGATCGAGCAAATTCAGCCAGATTCAATTGTGTTGCTACAATTACATTTTGTCAAACCCTGGCCTATCGAAGGGCATTATAAGCTCAGTGTCGATTCTTTGCCTGCCGATTCTAGTAATTTGACCTGGCATTTTGAAGTAGAAATACCATTTTACCAAAGGCCAATTATGTACTTCGTAGATCTGGAAAAATCCTTAAGCAAAGATCTGGAAACGGGCTTGGGGAACTTACGCAAAAACTGCGAGACGAAAAAAAGCAAGAAGAACCAGGTCAACTAGGGTCCCTGCACGTAGACAACACTCTTTTCGGCGAAGAAATCCTCCTTGAAATAGCCGTGAATGGATACTTGTTCGACAAATTCTTTTGTCACCATTGCTTTAATTTCCGCTTGCAAATTTCCACCCTTCAATGCGATGATACCGTTGGGAATCGCATGCTTTTGTTCTGGTTTAAGTAATGGAAATGACCACCGAACCAAATGGGAAAGTTCGGCTACCGCGCGTGTGACCACAAAGTCAAATTTGCCTCTTACTTCTTCTGCCCTCAATTGAATTGCGTCTGCATTTTGAATTTCGCAGCCTTGCAGCACGGCTTCCACGACTTGTATTTTCTTTCCAGTACCATCGATCAAGGTGAAATGACTTTCGGGAAAAAATATTGCCAAAGGAATTCCTGGAAAACCACCGCCGGTTCCCAAATCGAGCACGGTTGCACCGGGTTTGAACCGAATATATTTTGCAATAGCAAGTGAATGCAAAATATGCCTCTCGTATAAGTTGTCTAGATCTTTGCGGGAAATAACATTTACACGAGGATTCCATTCTTCATACAAAGGCTTGAGTCTGCTAAACTGGTCGATTTGCCATTCGCTCAGATTGGGAAAATATTTACTAAGTAGCTCTACTCCTTCCATTGCGCTAAATTATTGTCCTCTGATTTTACTTTCAATTGCCCTCTGCCAGCATATCAAGCAAGGCATGTCGTTTCAGCCCATAGTTTTGCATGATGGCAGCTATTTGATCTTTTGCATTTGGGTTGACATCTCTCTTGATTGCGAGCAACATCATATTCTTAGGCGTGTGCTCCACTGAGATAAATTCCATAACCTGTGTCGAGTACCCTTGCGATTCCAATATCAAAGCCCTGAGGCCATCAGTCAACCATTCGCACAGTCTTTCTGTCAATATTCCATGTCGGGTCAATGGCTGTATCCATTCATTGGCTTCAAAATCCTTTCTCACTTGTTTTTGGCAACATGGTGCCACGATTAGCACCTTAGCATTTGATTTGACCCCCTTGGCCAAGGCCAAATCAGTGGCCGTATCACAGGCGTGTAGCGCTATCAACACATCAAGATTGGTCAGATCAATGTCGGCGATGTCTCCAGCTCTAAACACCAGGCCTGTATAGGCGAGTGATTGAGCAAGATCATTGCCAAAATCCACGAGCTTTTCCCTGATCTCGATTCCGCTCATTATCACCTTAAATCCACTGCGAGTGAGATAGTCGTACAGAGCAAATGTCAAATATCCCTTGCCAGATCCCATATCCGCAATATGTATTGCTTCTCCTCTCTGCTTTTTAGCTTCAAATTCCCTCTCCAACACTGGCCCAAGCAACTCAATATAATGATTGATTTGCCTGAACTTACGTTGATGCGAACCCAGTACTTTACCTTCTGATGAGCTGATTCCCAAGGGTTGTAAATACGGAGCAGCTGGGTCAATTAAGCTTTCCTTCTCCCGGTCGTGTTGTCCAATTTCGGCCTTTATTGGTTGCGATAGTTTATTCTGAAATAAAGCCGCTTCGCCACTCTTGCCAATCTTCAGAGTGTATTGGGTGTCTTGAGTGATCAGATCGACTTGTTGAAAATCACCCCTCAGCCATTTCTCCAAAATGCCAGCGAATTCCTCAGTTCGATAATTCTTTACCTGATCCTGAGTAGTGTATCTGAAGGTACATGAAATGTGTTCAAGATCTTTGAGCAAAACCGGACGAAAATATACATTGCGCAGGTTGGCCTCCTTACCGCGATATTTGCTCAGGGTCCCCTTTACCATTTTTGGTAGCAAGTTCAATAAAGTCTGTATCGGTCGATCGGGCATAGGACAAAGATAAACGCTCTAATTCCGATTTGATACATACTTTACATTATTTGCCCCATTGTTGTTTGCGGGGAAGGGCCAGGGCTCCAGCTACAAAGAGGTAATAAAGTGACAAGCTGAAGTCGAACGTAGGTATCCACAAGATTCCCCTTCGAAATTTGAAACGCTTGAAAGATGGACGCAGGGCAAGAGAAAGTACAATCCAGCGAAACGACAATACAGCTGCAAAACTTGATAGGCTGGCGCTAAATAATACAATCACAATTGCAATCCAGGACAGGCCCTGGAGGAGAGGGAATATCGATAAGAGAGATTTAGCCTTAGTATCGTAAACCACGGCTGTACTCAAATGCCTTGATTTTTGTCTGAGCCACGATCTCAGATCTGATTTGGCGGGGGAATACATCCAAGTATCAGGATCTATCTCAATTTGTGTATTCTGGCTTGTCGCCAGTCCTTGCACCAATAGATCATCATCACCGGAGGCAATTTCAGGCTTCCAAATCAAATTTGGATCTCGAGAAATCCAGGCTTTTGTGTAGGCCATATTTCGACCTACTCCCATATAGGGCTGCGCCATTGCTGCAAATCCCAAGTATTGCAAAGCTGTCAAATGCGTTTCAAAGGCAGCAAATGCACCCAATAAACTATCGTCGACAATATTTGGGGCAAATCCCAAAACCACCGAAGCCCTAATGTTCCCACTAAGCATTCTTTGATGCATTTTGAGGGCCCATTGCTGTGAATTGGGCACGCAATCCGCATCCGTCAACAAAATGGAGTTATATGTAGCAAGTCTCAAACCTAGGGCGAGGGCCTGCTTCTTCCCGGCATTAATTTTAGTTGCTGGGTCCAAAAAATGAACTTTTAGTTGTACGAATTCTTCTTCAAATTGTGCTAAAATTGCAGCGGAATTGTCAGTTGATCCATCATTGATGATTAAGACCTCCAATTTTGGGTGATCTTGAGCCAATATATAAGGTAAATTATGTGCCAGATTATCGGCCTCGTTTTTTGCACAAATCAGGATTGTCAGACCATCTTGCGATATTTTTGAGCCTGAAGATTGTGATTTTGAAGCCTTTGCGATCGCTCGAAATAATCCATACAGGTAGATTCCTTGCAAGCTTGAACACAAACAAATCAGGATCAGACAAACCATTCGATGACATCTTTCGTTTGTATTACAAATTAACATGGCGCCGCAATTCAATTGCTGCCTGTATTGCCTTTACTCTAAATCCCACTTAAATCAAATTATCACAAGATTGATGTAATTTTAAGACCCGGGCCTCAGCATTTATGAAAGGTAAAATTTATTTACTCCTTATCGTCTTTTTCTTTTCGCAAAAACTTGTTGCTCAGCTGGTTGAGGGTAATGATACTTTGTATGGTGATGAATGGATCAAGTATAGTCAGACCTATTTCAAATTTCCCATTGCCACTGACCAATGGTACAAGATCACCTACCAAGATCTTCAAAACGCCGGCATTCCCGTCCAGTCTATGCTGGGAAATCAAATTCAGGTCTTTTGCCTAGGCAAAGAGGTTCCTCTTTTTGCCACTCAATCCGGCCAGCTTCAGAGCAATGACTATTTTTTGTTTTACGGCAAGCAAAATCGAGGGGAATTAGACGCCTACTTGTATCCACAGAAATCTGATCAGTGGAATCCTTATTATAGTCTGGTTACTGACACTGCCTATTATTTTCTGACATGGTCTGACAATCCAGTCGCACTTCGATATCAGTCAATTTCCAATGACCTAATTAATCCTCCACCTAGGACTGAATACTATATTGCCGAGAAGCTAATTTTCCAGAAATCAGAATTCATAAAAAAGCCGTTCGGTGACACCTATCTGTCGTCATTTGATGCTGGAGAAGCATATACAGATGGATTTAGCCAACACAAGACCTACCAATTTAGCAACATCGACCCATATCTGGCCTCTGGAGTACCTGCACAATTAAGTCTGCGATACACCGCAAGTGCCAATAGCCATCAGATGAATGTATTATGGGACAATTCAAATATTGCCTCTGAAGATTTTTATGGCTTTGCCGCCAAATCATTGAGTAAATCTCTGAGTTTGTCGGAAGTTCAGGGCCAACACAACTTGATGATCAACGGCGAATTAAACGAATTTGACAGATTTGCCTTGTCCTATGCCAAGCTCGATTTTCCACGATCCTTTGATGCACAGGGTTTGGGTCGCTTTGAGTTTAGTCTGGAGGGATCGGGAAAAAAATATATAGAAGTTGCAAATTTTGCATCGGGCACGGGGGCCATATTCCTATTCGATTTAGACAATCTACATAGGATCGAAAGCAACCTCGAAAATGGTTTAGTAAAGCTAGGCTTCAACAGCAATTTTCCTGAAACGAATTATCAGTTAGTAGCCGAATCTCAGATTCAAAATATCCCACCTTTGCTTCCGCTGAGTTTTGTCAATTACGCCGATGCTGCGCATGATTTCATAATCATAAGCAACCCAAAATTACAAGCCGAATCGCAAATTCAGGACTATGCCCAATATAGGCAGTCCGCCTCCGGTGGTAATTATCAAACTTTGATCGTCGACGTCAATCAGTTGTACGATCAATATAGCTATGGCATTCAAAGGCATTTCCAGGCATTGAGAAATTTTTCTCAATTGCTGAACAACAAACAATTGAGTCCTAAGGGGATTTTCATCATCGGCAAAGGGCGTGAATTCCCCTATGTGCGAAATCCACAACAACTGAGTAGCCCCGACAATAATAGCTTCTTTGTTCCAACCTATGGATACCCGGGATCTGACAATTTGCTTGTCAGTGACCTAAGCTCTGGCCGACCAAATATTGCGTTAGGTCGAATAGCGGTTTCAAAACCTTCTGATGTTGCTCTGTATTTGCAAAAAGTCAAGGACTTTGACAGCAACCAACAGTTGCCACAAAGTATTGAGGACAAAGCCTGGATGAAGGAAATTATTCATCTCGGAGGAGGGGGCAGTACCAGTGAACAATCGATCATCAAATCGAACTTGTCGGAGCTCCAGACTATTGCCGAAAACAACCGCTTTGGCGCCCACGTCAACAATCTTTTCAAAACCACCTCAGATCCGATTCAGATTCCTGATTCCAAGAGATTGTTTGAGTGGATCAGCAATGGTGTTTCCGTCATGACATTTTTTGGACATTCAGGCGTTGGTGGTTTTGATATTGCACTCGACGCTCCTAGCAAATATAATAATTACAAAAAGTATCCTCTCGTCATTTCGCTTGGTTGCTATGTAGGTCAAATACACACGCCACAGGTAAGTTTTTCTGAGGGTTTTGTCCTTGCTCCCGATCGGGGTGGAATTGCTATGTGGGCTTCAACTTCCGAGGCATATATCAGTTCCTTGCAGTCGACATCGCGACAGTTTTATCAGAATTTTGGAGGCTCAAATTATGGCAGTACGATCGGCGAGCAAATCAAGAATACGCTCAATCAGATCCCTATCAACCAGTTTGGAGTGCGTGAACTGATTCATCAGATCACATATCATGGTGATCCTATGTTGGTGCTAAATGCAAGCCCGGGCGCAGATTATATTCCAGATCCAGCATCCGTGAGGATCAATCCCGCTTCGCCTGATGCACAGCAAGATACTTTTCAGGTCGCTTTCAATATCAAGAATATTGGTCAAAATCTGCACGATTCGATCGTCGTGGAATTGAAAAGAGTTTTTCCAGATGAGAGTGTAACTTCCGTTTATAAGCAAAAGGTCCCGGCTCCAAAAAATACATTAGAATATGTAGTTCAGCTGCCAGTATTAGGAAATAGATCTATTGGAAAAAATCGCATCTTAATCGAAGTAGATCCCGATGGATTGGCGGAGGAATTGCCTGCGCCGGCCGCAAAGATGAACAACCGACTGAGCTTGAGTTTAGGAGAAGAAGGAATCCCGTTTTTTGTGGTGGCAAATGGCATTAGACCGGTCGAACCAGCTGAATTTAGCATCCAAAGTAGCCCTCCGGTTTTGAGAGCATCAACAACAGATGTTTTCGCTCCTATTCAGACCTACATATTTCAATTGGATAGCCTTGCGACATTTGATAGCGGATTGAAGCAAAGCAGCAAGATCAGCCAAGTAGGCGGTTTGGTCAATTGGACACCCTCAATCAATTTGGAATCGGGCAAGGTATATTACTGGCGAGTTTGTCTTGACACTATCCCGGGCAAATCGCCTGATTGGCATAGTTCTAGTTTCCTATATCAGGAAGCAGCTAATGCCGGCTGGAATCAAAGTCACTTTGGCCAACTTGCCTCGGGCCGATTTAGCAATCTCGAACAAAATGTTACAGACCACAAGCTCAAGTTCGAAGACGATCTCAAATCGATTTCCATATTAAATGGCGTTTACCCTTCGACCTGGCCGGCACTTACGGTCAACAATGATGTTTACGTCTATCTTCCATGGGATGATCCCATATTAGGAGGTATCTACGTAGCCGTTTTCGATTCATCGACCGCGCAACCCTGGATCAATATCCCACCGGGTGATTATGGCAGCCACGTGAGCCCTTGGGCATACTGGGCGGCATTTCCTTATTGGACCAACACTCCGGAGGCAAGACAGCAAGCGATCAATTTCCTGGAAAATGTCATTCCTCCTAAATCCTACGTGTTGGTTTACACAGTACAGCATCCTACAGAAGACTATCGTCCCGAAGATTGGGCCTCCGATTCAGTGCAATTGGGGACAAATCTCTTCCAAGTGTTTGAAAAACAAGGCGGATTTCAATTGAGGAGCACTGCTACTGAAGGTGCTAAACCATATGTCTTTCTTTATCGCAAAGACGACCCGAGTTTCCCGATTTTCGAGAAACTTGTTGAAAAAGACCAGCAGATTGAAGAGAAACTAAACATATTCGGCAGCTGGTACATTGGCAATATTGAATCCTCCACTATCGGGCCGGCAGTAAGCTGGGATGAACTGCACTGGAAAGTGTCAGGAGCTGATGCAAATGACCAATACAATGTTGATATACTGGGCGTAAATAAGGACAAAAGTACTGACCTGCTTGGACAAATTGCAAGTGCCGATACTAACATTCAATACATCGATGCTAATCAATATCCGTATCTCAAATTGAGATTCAACGCTAAGGATAGTGTCACGAGAACTGCTCCAAATCTTGATTTCTGGCGAATTCAATTTCAAGCAGTTTCAGAAATTGCACTTGATCCCAATGATCAATCTCTATTCTATAAAGATACTATACAACAGGGCGACACGATGAGACTTGCGATGAATTATCGCAACCTTGGCTCTTATCCTGCGGATTCGCTGTTTGTTCAATATTCCATTTCTGATGCAAATAATCAAAGCATACTCGGACAGGTCCCTCTCAATGTCATAGAGCCCGGACAAGTTCAAACTTTTCAGATCAAACATTCAACTCGCAATCTTAGCGGGCCTCAAATTCTCCAATTTGATCTAAAAAACAAAGCCAACAAGCCTGATCCTTTGCCTTTCAACAATAATGGCATCAAACCTTTTTTGGTCCAAAAAGATCAGCGAAATCCATACCTAGATGTGACATTTGACGGGAGAAAAATTATTGATGGAGACCTCGTTTCTGCAGAGCCGGAAATCGTCATTTTTGTCAGAGATGAAAATCGATATCTAGGGTTGACAGATACATCACAATTTAAGCTCGTACTCCGAAATCCTGATCAATCTGTGCTGGAAATCGCAAGTAATGACCCTCGAATTCAGTTCATTCCTGCTGACACAACGCTGCTAGATAAGAAGAATGAAGCTCGTCTTATCTACAAACCAAAATTGGATATGGACGGCGAGTATCAGTTGTTGGTGCAGTCTGCTGATGCCACAGGCAATGCTGCAGGATCACAGGATTACAAGATTCACTTCAAGGTCATCAATGAATCGCTGATTTCAAATCTTGTAAATTATCCAAATCCATTTTCGACTTCCACCAGGTTTGTATACACCTTGAGTGGCGCCATGCCTCCTTCAAGTTATTCGATTCAGATATTTACGGTAAGTGGTAAGCTCATCAAAGTGCTCACTCAAAATGATCTTGGTCCTCTGCGAATCGGAACTAATATGACTGATTTTGCATGGAATGGCAAAGATCAATACGGAGATCAATTGGCAAATGGAGTCTATCTATATCGCCTCAGAGTCAAAGATGAATCTGGCAAATCGTTGGAGAGATATGAAATTAAGTCCATTGATCCAATGAGCAAAAAGGGTTTTTCGAAAATGGTTATTTTGCGCTAGCCCTAGTGCTTAATCCTCGAAATGCATCGATATAGTACTTCGCCGCCCAATTGGGAAATGCAAAGCGAAAGTATGCACCATAAATCGGTGTGGAACCTGGGACGCCGGCATTTTTGCCAACAAACATCCTCCTCTTTGCTGTTTGAGCTACATCAACAAACAATTGTACAGCAGCATCAAGGAAATGGTTTTCATTGCTTATTCGATACATTTCATTCATCAACAAGCTAAGTTGACAATTTCCAACCACACAACAATAGCTGTCCTTGCTTGCCCAGTGGTGGTCAATTGTTGCTGGCAGAAAACCCAATTCCCGCCGCTTCTTAATCAATTGATTGAGTGCATTTTTGACAACTTGGATGGCCTTTTCGTTCTCAAAAAAGAGGCCACATTTGAGGATCCCCTCCAGACTGTACGCCAATGTATGGGTCAATGCGTCAGCATCTGGCAGAAATCCACTTTGAGTCGGAAATGACAACTCATTGATTCTCTTTAGGTAATTTGAAAATGTGGCTTTGATCAAATCCAAATCCTCTCTAGAAATGGGTATTAATTTATCAGAGTCCAGTAGACGAGATAATACCAGAACCTGATAAGTGGGATCGTATCCCGAGACAAAATTTGTGTCGGACGGCTCTCTAAGTTGCTGAATTAACCATACCCTAAGAGCTCGTAGAGGTGAAAGCCATGGGCCTTCAGGATCAAATTGATGCACACAATTTAGGCCACCTAGAATCATTCCGGAATCAAAGAAAATTGGTTTGCCATGCGTTCCCAAGCCACCGGGAAAGGCACCAGAAGACGTTTGAATTCTCAAAAGCCATTCACCCAGACCTAGAGCAGCTTTTCGATCCTTTTCCTCTCCTGAAGACATCAAAGTTTCAATTAAGTATCCACTTGTTTCCGGATATGGCTTGGACCATCCTTTCAAAAGGTGGTAATACGCGCTGGACCCCTTTCCGCCATTTACTTGGATACTACGATGGACCCAATTAATTGCTATTTGACAATTGGAGCTGAATTCTGAAATATCAATCGAATTGCTTTGTAAAAAACTCATTCCCTTGGCACGTATTGCAGCAATATTGTACCGCTAGCAAACACTCTTTGACTCTTCAGTTTAAGATTTAGTTGATTTTGTATGCTTTGAAATATGGGGGCGCCTTGTCCAATTGCCACCGGATCTATCATGATATCGTATTGATCAATTAATCCGGCATCACTCAATTGTGATAGTATACTACCGCTTCCCAATAGCGTCATATCATTGCCCTCAGTCTTCTTTAGTTCTTTTATTTTCTTGATCATATCTTCTCCGATGATCCTTGCATTGTTCCAGTCAGCGACCTTCAGGGTTCGTGAAAAAACTATTTTTTCAGCGCTATTAATTCCTTTTGCAATCTCAGGCATGCTTTCGGCGGCCATTGGAGTTGGCCAAAAGGCAGACATCATATCGTAGGTTTTCCTCCCAAAAAGTAGAACGTGATTTGACTGCGCATTTTTCGAAGCAAAATCAGCTTCTTCTCCACCGCCGTGCCCATGCCAGCTAATGTCCTCCAATAGACCTTTGTAGAGGCCATTAATTGTTATGAATGTAAAGCTGTTAAGTATTCGCATACTGCGCTATGTTTTTGGAGCTCTGGCCTAAACCGGTTGCTTACCAGCCTGTATGATCCTAGTTATGATATAGGATCCAATAAGCGCAAAAGCCACTCCTTCGGCAAATATCATGACACCAACGAAGAAAGGACTAAGATATTCGCCAAAACCGGTGCTCAATCTTATGGCTTCCATAGTGTTAGGGCTCTCTCGCAGAAAAATCGATACGCCCAGTGAAAATGGGAAATAGGCGATAACCGAGGTCATCATTCCCAATGCTACTCCAGAAGGGAAATTGGACATTACTTCATCTTGAAATCCTTCATGTGTCCGGCGCTGCTTCTTGAGAGCCAACCAAATGAATAATGCCTGAATGCCAAGATTAATGTACCTAATGTGATAGTTATCAACATTATTGCTAATAAGAGCTAGTACAAAAATCAAAGTGAAACCCAAGAACATATACAAGCCATGTCGCCAAGCAATCTGTATCATCGTAATGTATTTATTTTAGAAAATTAGCTCCGCCCCTTGGACTTACCAACATTATATATTCCCAAGTTACGTGATTGTGGGCACATTAAACACTAGAATTACAAAACCTATGTTCTATTCCGCCTTCCCAAAGGACTGTAAATGTGAAAATCGATTCAGCTTATTTCCTTAATTGCGAACAAGAGGACTCCGCTGGGGGCGGCATCCAAATCCATGCTTGGCACTTGTATATTCAGTAGATACTCGCCGTCTGGAATCTCAGTTGGCACATATATCATTTCTGTTATTGTTCTTTGTGTGGCTGGTTGCTGCGGATAATTCCAAAATGCTTTGTGGGCCGCAAGTTCTCCACCATCCTCCTCACGGTCTAAAGAAGGCAAATCTGTCAATAAATGCTGTATTCCTTGCTCTATCATCCAATCGATAGCCGAGGACTCAAAGTAGGCAGGATTTGTCCCTGAATATTGGCGATTTATCTTGCTAGTATCATTTGGTAGCGTGCGCACTATGATTGCTTCAGCATCGATATCACCGACCTGAAGTTCCAATTGTTCTCTGCTGATAATCTTATCTCCATTGTCTGCAAGCTGGGGGTAGATGCTGATCAATCTGGCTATAAAATGAAAGCGTGTTAGGCAATTTGAAAGAAAATGATCCTCTTTGGAAATATGCCCCACGCATTCCGTATGTGTACCATTTCCATGGGGATTGAGTCTTATGTTTTTGAAATTTACCGAACCACCCTGTTTCGTGTCGCCTATGAATGTTCCTTCGGCGACTGGAAATGTTTCAAATGGCGGTGAATAAAAGCATTTGGAACTGCCTTGTCCTTCTCGTAAGGTTAACCCGATCTGGATCGGCTTGTCCAAATCTGCCTGATATTGACGATCGCCTTCAAAAAAATGTATAAGCATCGATATTTACCTTGACTTAGTAAAGATTGCGTGTGTCGCTACCCCAGGCAAATTTTCCCCTCAGGGTTTTGAGGAAATTCATCCCCAATGGCTTGACTAGATTTACATTAAAATCACATTTTCTAATGCTTATTTTATGCGCTGGAGTGACCGTCTCGAATCTCGAATCTAGCGTACATAGAAAGTTTTCACTCCTTCCCTCTACCTCAAATGAAATTACTGACTTATCGGCCAGCACCAACGGACGCACATTGAGATTATGTGGAGCAACCGGGGTGATCACAAAATTTCCTGAGCCTGGAAAAATAATAGGTCCACCACAACTTAGATTGTAGCCTGTCGATCCTGTTGGTGTGGCCACGATCAGGCCATCGGCCCAGTAAGAATTCAAGAAGGACCCATCAATATAAGTATGGATTACGATCATCGATGAGTGATCTGTCTTGAGCAATGTAAAATCATTTAAAGCAAATTTGCTATTGCCGAATAGTGGCAGATTGCTATCCAATTGGAGCATCGTCCTCGACTCGAGTATATAAGCTCCTGATTTGATTTGAAATGCCGCTAGGCTGATTTCCTTTTTTTCAAATCCGGCTAGGAATCCCAATCGCCCCAGATTGATTCCCAACATTGGAATCTCCGAGTCCTGAACAAGTGTGATAGCGTTGAGTATCGTGCCATCACCGCCAAGCGCAATAACAAAGTCGAATTCGTTTTTCTTCAATATTCGCTCATCAACCAAATGCCCCTCAGCAGCAAATTTGAGTTTTGGCAGTTGATCAAAAAAAGGCTTAAAGAAAAATAATTCAAATCCAGCTTTGCTGAAAGTGTCGACAACCTCCTGAACGTATTCCTGGTTGTTGTCTGCTACCGAACGGCCGAATATGAGTGCACGCATCAGAAATTGGTCTTACCGTGTAAAAATAGTCCATTTTCTCCTTTGCCATTCCAGCTATACTCTATTTGTAACACATTGCCATAAAGAAGTACGATATCAAAGCCCAATCCATAGCCAGTGAGCAGTGTGTTACTCAAGGGATTTGATTGCCCATAGTGCTCATCTACGACATATCCTACATCGAAATTTGCCGTCAAATAACATTTGAAAGGGATGACCTGAAATTGTCTTAGCGGAATCCACCTCGCATTGATCTGCTTCTCCAATACCTTGAATTTGAGGTTGTTTTTGGTATATATATAGTCTGTTCCATCGATCACATAGTATTCATAACCTCTTATATAATTGTTGGTGTAACCCAATGCGCGGTTTTGATTGTAAGGCACTTTGGAACGGTCAAGGTTGGCCTGAATCTTGATGTTATTTTCACTAAAAAGGCGATTGTTGAATTTTACATACACAGCAGCCGTCGGTGATACATAGAACGCTTTGTAGTCATTCAATTTGCCTATTCCATATTTCTCCACGCTAATGTTGAAATAGAATCCTTTTTCAGGATAAGGCCTTATGTCTCTTTTGTCATAAGTGTATCGTCCGAAAAGTCCCAAATACATCTGTGAAGTGCTTCCATTGCCAAAATACTGTGGATTGAGCTGTTCTACTATATAGTGGTCCACATAATTTTCTTGATAAGCAATTCCAAAATTATAGGTGCTAATCAGATTTGGCCTATATGTCAGGCCAATCCCACTGCGATATCTACGCAAGAGGAATTGGTCACGATCTTTGTAAAAAACTAAAGCATTGTTAAGGGTATTATATCCTAATTCCCTGTTGCTGCTATACAAGAAAGTGACTCCAACGCCAAGGGTTTTTTTGCGGTTGAGATAAGGATAGGAATACTCGAGTTCCATTTTCTGAGTATAGCCAGTTTGATACAGTGCTTTGATCCGGTCTCTGTTGCCGGTAAGATTGGTGTGATAGCCTTTCAAGCCAATATTAATGCGATTGATCGAGCGCTTTTGTTCTACCCACCACACGTTGAAATTCCGATCAGCTAGTTCAAAGATTGGCGCTGGATACAAGAACCAGGCCTCTTTGACATTAACCTCCAACTGTGCAGTTTTATGTAGAGTGTCTAGTTGATGAACTATGAACGTGGCGTCTAATATGATTGAAGTATTCTGAAGCAACTTTCGATTGGCTTCAAAACGATTCTGCATATTCTCCATATTGATGGTGTCACCGGGGTGGATATTCATTTCAGAAAGCACTACATACTCCTTCGTATGCCGGTTGCCTGTCACATAAATTGAGTCAACATAGAATACGTATTGGCAACTAGCAATCGCGCTAGAGAACAAGAAGAAGGAAACAGTAAAATATCGGAATATCAACATAGATTAGGAAAAATCAATTGGGCTCATTACCTGCTTTTTGGCTCTTGCTTCAACTATATTTTAGGGCAACCTAAATATAGCCTTTACACTTTGAGATAGGCCATTAGCGAGTCATATCTTTCCTTTAACAAATCTTCTTGCTCGGATTCTGTGAATGAAGCTCTTACTTGGTAGGAAAATCGCTCAAACGTCGCGACAATATGGTGAATATCCATGGTATTTACCTTGATGGTCACCAGAATTGTATTGATATCTAGCGGGTCGGTAGTAATAAATGAGCTCAAGATCAATGCTCCTTCTGATTCGACGATTCTTGAAATTTCGGTCATAGCGTAATCCCGTCTCATCAATTCGAGAACGATGATTCCACCGGGTTCGATTATCGAAAAACTCTTACCAAAGAAATTAACAAGGTCCTCCTGTGTGACCATTCCTATGTAATGATTTTCGGCTTGAACTACAGGAATGACGCTCAAACTGTACTTTGACATCAGCTCCATCACTTCAAAAACATGATCATTAGCCTTTGCAACTATTTTGAAAGTTGGGAATTCGTATGATCCTACAACCAAATCTGGATCGGCATCAAGTATATCTTCCTCTTGCACGAGCCCGAGTAGCACTTCATTCTTCACTACAGGCAAATGGCGGATGTTGTAGTCGGCCATGATCTGCAATGCCCTATCGCCAGTATCGCTGGGGCGAAGGGGTTTCAAAGTGTTTGATATGAGATCTTTTGCAATCATGATATTTCAACAAACGTGTTTCGTTGGTGGTTTCAAACAAACAAGCTGGGGGCTCTATTTAACTAGAGATTAACTTCTAGGCCTCCAATTTGCTCTTCTGCCTTTCAAATTCTTCCTCTGACAATAGTCCAAGATCTTTCAAACTGCTAAGCTGCCTGATCTCTTCCAGTAAATCATCCTTAGGGCCTTCCGGCAACTTAAGCTCTCCCTCCGGAGCGGCTTTCTCTTCTGCTTTCTCGGCCTTCTGCATTTTCGGTAAGCTTGCATAGCCGTTTTCCTGAAATTCAGGAAAAGTAGGTTGTATCCTCATATATGCCAAAGCATCATGCGTCAAGATTCGATTGAAATCATTGAATCCATATGCTACTGCCTGTGCTAAATGTATATACGCCTTATCCACATCTTCCTGAAGTGAATAGCAACAAGCCAGATTGAAATGAAGGCTCACGTCGCGAGCATCATACTCCAATGCGGCACTAAAATCTTGTATCGCATTGTTAAATTCAAAATTCCTAAATTTCTTTATTCCTCCTTGCTTCAATGTCTCGAACGCTGCATTCTTTTTATCAAATGTAACCTCGCGGCTGTCATAACGCTGTTGCCATTCTGGTCGATGTCCTCTGGAAATATTGCGTTGTTGTTTTCGGCGATACTCCCGAGCTGTGGCGGTATTGCTTGAACTTTGAGCATATTTTTCTTGAAATGTCTGATCGTCCTGGCCCATCAATACCGCAGCGTCGATAAGTCCCAGTAAAGCTGGTAAAGTACCGAATGTTATAAGGCACATGATACAATAGAAAACACCTTGGCCTACTTTGCCCAAATAGAATTTATGCAATCCTATGGCTCCGCCAATAAATGCTAATAATGCTGCTATTTTCCTGTCTTTCATTTGTCTGCTAGTCCATGTATTGATTGTCGTTTCCATCATATGATTCTAAACGGAAAAAAGAAGATAATGATCGCCGATAGACAAAGGAGTTCGACAAATCGCCCTTCTTTACCTACGAGATGCAAGAGCCAATGGTTTAGGCTCGCAGCTTTTTTCTCAATTTTCTTTTTTTCGGCATGCTCAATTTGCAAGTGAGCAATGCTATATCATCAGGAAACTCTTTTGAAATAGAATACGCATCTATCCGATCTAAGATACGCGAATTCATTTCCTGTGCGCTTAGTGAAATACCATTTTGAAGCATTGGTCGCAAAACTTCGTCATCAAAGTGCTTGCCTTGGCTATTGACCAGATCAGTCAATCCATCTGTAAATGTCACTATCAATGTCTCTTGATCAAGCACAACTTTCCCCACTTCTATTTCGGGTAAATCATCAAATGCTCCCAGTAAAGTACATCCCTTGTTCAATTCAAACAGTTGATCGCCAATGACCATCAGGGGCGGCGTATGGCCTGCATTGACATACTCTAACGTACGGTTGTGTATGTTGATAATGCCTATAAAGAATGTAATAATCTTCTCGCTTTGCGTGACCAACAACACAGACTTATTTAGATATCTGACCAACTCGTCAAGCTTGGAAAGTCGCTGAATCGTACAATGAAGCGTAGCTTGAAAATTGGCCATCAAAAGTGCCGCAGAAACCCCCTTGCCCGATATGTCGGCTATACAAAATGCATAGCGTCCTTTGGATAATTCGAACACATCAAAATAGTCTCCTCCTATGTTTAATTGGGGCTTGTATATACTTGCCATTTCAAAAAACTCCTCTCTTGGAAGAGTTGCCGGAATGAGCATGTTTTGAACCTCCCTCGCTAATTCTATCTCGCGCTTGTATCGCTCCTGCTCAATTTGTTTCTTAAAAAGTCTTTTGTTTTCAATTGCAACAGCTACAATATTGGTGATCGTGGTGATGAACTTGATGTTGTTGTATTCTTCTGCCAAATCTTCCATATCGCCAATCAAGGCATAGGCCACGGGTGTCTCTTTGTGCCGCACCGGGATTACATACTTGTAATATTTGAGCAGTTCCGAATCCCTCTCTCCAATAGTGCTGATATGTTGATAATGAACCAAATCCTCAGAGATATCCACATCTTTCAACTTATCCGGCAGATTTAAGGCGGAAACACAAATCCACTGTTGCTGCTTTTTGATATATACAGCCATTCGACGTACACCCATCTCTCGACTTAGAAATGCCTTGTGCATATTAAATAGCCCATCCGATGAGACATTGTCATTGATGGCATTGGTGATATTCAGAAGACAATTGATCTGCAATTGCTTGTGTTGGTTGTCACCCAGCAAATGTTCGATCTGTTCATACATGGGGTAAAATTCTAAAGTTTGTTTGTAAAAATAAGAAAATTAGTAGAATTATATATGTGTAATTGTTTTAATACATTGCCTTGGGTGTCATTCTTCGTTTATCCTTGAATATTCTGTTTTACATCAAGTGCATCTCGCAAGCCATTTCCTAATAGATTAAATGCCAAAACCAATAGTAAGATTGCGCTCGCCGGTATTATTCCCAACCAAGGCTTTCCGTTGAGTGCATATCCATAATTTTCATTGAGAATATTGCCCAATGATGGAGTAGGGGCCTGTATCCCAAAACCTAAGTAGCTGAGTCCAGCTTCGAGTAGTATGGCCTGGGCAAAATTGGCTGCCGCCATAACCATCACTGGTCCAAGGATATTGGGCAGTATATGCCGCATGATAATCCTCGAATGTTGAAACCCCAGCGTTTTACCCGCCAAAATAAATTCCTGCTGCTTAAGCCCTAATACCTGTCCCCTAACTAGTCTTGCCACATCCACCCACATGGTCAATCCGACCGCAAAAAATATGACTCCAACGCCTCTGCCCAAAGCCATCACGATGGCGAATATGAAAAGTAGTGTTGGAATCGACCAAAGGGTATTGGATACTAGTGAAATCAAGTGATCATATATCCCTCCAAAATATGCAGCAATTGAACCTAGGGCGATGCCCAATGTCAGTGATATGCTCACCGCTATCAGCCCCACAAATAAAGATATCCTGATACCAAGGATCATTCTCGAAAATATGCATCTGCCAAAAATATCAGTGCCGAAGGGAAAACTCCTCGTAAAAACAGGAGACCCATGCTTGTCAATCTCTAATTGTGACATTGCAATTTTGGCTACAGGCAAGTCGGGCTGATATCGGTAATCTGCAGGATCAAAAAATGGCTGATATCGCAATGTGTCGGCCGCTATCTTGATATCCCTCACTGGTATGCTGACATAGGAGGTGGTGCGACCTTTCCATAGGACTTTCAGCAAACCCTGTGATTCTTCCTTGTTTTCTTTTCGGAGTCGGATTGTTTGTA
>JBDSUZ010000380.1:0-8758 GCA_039927395.1 Saprospiraceae bacterium
GGTTAGGTTGCACATTTTCTTCGTTCCAGATGATGTGGCGAACAAAAGGGTGCTGCCTAACCGGGCATTCTGCTAATGCACAAATCGGGCAACTTGTCGGAATACAAGGATCGGTATGAATGAAAAATTCCACAGAATCCTGTGTGTATTCATTGACCATCGTATCGATCTCCGATATGATCTGATGTGCCTTCTCGATATCGTAATACCAGGGCAAAGTCATATGGCTGTCAATATGCAGTGTCGAACCGTATTTGATCACCCGCAGATTGTGAATATCGATCCAGTCAGGCTTTCGTTCTTGCTCAAGTTGAGCCACCAATTGCTTGATGATCTTGGTATCTGATTTGTCCATGATACCCGATATGCTGCTGCGAACAAGTTTGTAGCCCGAGTAAGTGATAAATAAACCAAACAGCAGCGCGATTGCATTGTCGATCCAGTTCATGCCAAGCCACCAAACCAATCCTAACCCTACCACTAAGCCTATGGAACTATAGGCATCTGTTTTGAGGTGTTGGCCTCCTCCTTGCAGTATGGGTGATCGCGCTTTGTGGCCTTGAGCTTCCATGATCCATCCTAATATGTAATTGGCGGCGCCAGCTATGAGTGTCAGATAGAGACCAATGTCGATTTTGGAGATGATCTGCGGATAGACTAGATGGTATGCTGCCTTGCCTATGATGCCGCAGCCGGCCACCAGTATCATGCCTCCTTCAATGCCCGCGGAGAGAAATTCGACCTTGCCATGGCCATAAGGATGGTCTTCATCTTTGGGCTTGCTGCTATATATCAGGCTATACAGACCGATTGCTCCTGCTACAATATTGACAACCGATTCAAGTGCATCGGTGAAGATTGCATTAGACTTGGTCAATAAGTAGGCAGCCATTTTGACACCACACAAAAGTATCCCGACGATTAGTGAAATCACCAGAATCCGCCTGTTGAGCGAAAAATTGAAGCGGATTTGGTCTTTATTCACGTATAAATATTCGATCCTCTGCACTCATTCGTCGATACTATACCAAAGGACATGAGGGTATTGAAGAGTTTGGATTAATTTAGCAACCTGAAAAAATAATCATGTCAAGTTCTGCTATTTCCCCGAAGATCGCTGCATTGCGCGAACTTATGTTGCAAAATAAGATCGATGCCTGGATAATCCCAAGTACGGATCCTCACAAAAGTGAATACGTGGCGGCCCATTGGGAAGCGCGCGAATGGATCTCCGGATTTGATGGTTCGGCAGGAACTGTGGTAATTACCAAAGATCATGCTGGCTTGTGGACAGATGTCCGCTATTTTCTTCAAGCCGAGCAGCAGTTAGCAGGTACCGAAATGGAGCTTCATCGCATGAAAATGCAAACTGCAGCCGAGCACCTTGAGTGGATCTCCTTGACATTGCCCTCTGGATCAGTCCTGGGAATCGACGGCAACTTGTTTGGACCTTCGGAATTGGCCCAAATGGAAAAAATAATGAGTCCTGCAGGAATTAAGATTTCATATAAACTGGATTTGATTCCATTGGTTTGGAAGGACAGGCCCGAACTGCCATTGGATCCCATATTTGAGCATGATACCAAATATTCGGGAAAGACTAGAGCTGAAAAGCTGGACATTGTCAGGAAACTGATGCTGGCAAGGCAGGCAGACTATCATCTGATCAACACCCTTGACAATATCGCTTGGCTCTACAACCTAAGAGGACGTGATGTCGAATGCAATCCGGTATTCATTGCATACACAGTGATTAGTAAAAATGACGCGACCTTGTTTATCGATGAGCGCAAAGTTCCGGCGGAGGTAAGGTCAAATCTTGCAAAGGATGGCATTGCGATTAAACCTTACACAGAGATTGATTCATTCTTAGCGACATTGCCAGCCAATAGCAGTGTGTGGATCGACCCTGCTGTCACCTCGCTCAAGCAAGCTGATCTGTTAGATGGACATACAATGATATTGGCCGATACGGCGACAAAGAAGCTAAAAGCGATAAAAAATCCTGTCGAAATAGCTCATTTGCGCAAATGCATGGAGAAAGATGGAATTGCTTTGATCAGGGCATTTCGCTGGTTGGAGCAGTCGCTTGCAGAAGGTCAGACACCTACCGAATCTGAATTTGCGGGTCAATTGATGCATAGCAGGAGTTTGCAGGCAGGGTATTTTGGCGAGAGTTTTTACCCGATCGTCGGATACAACTCCAATGGAGCGATCATACACTACAGACCGGCAGATGAAGGGTCGGCGCAGATCAAGCCAGAGGGCGTTTTGCTAGTCGATTCAGGTGGACAATACACTGACGGCACAACTGATATCACACGCACCATTCAGTTGGGAAATGCCTCAGCAGAAGTAAAAACCGCCTATACCTTGGTATTGAAAGGCCATATTTCCTTAGCCAGGGCCGTTTTCATTGCGGGGACAAACGGCATGCAATTGGACATACTAGCCAGGCAGCATTTGTGGCAACACCATATGAATTATGGACATGGCACAGGTCACGGTGTGGGCTTTTTCCTCAATGTGCATGAGCCTCCTCAGGGATTTGTGGCAGTGCTTGGAGAAAGGGGCACAACAGCGCATGAAGTAGGCATGTTGACTAGCAACGAGCCGGGCTATTATGCCAACGGGTCATTTGGCATTCGCATCGAAAATCTTGTAGTCGGAGCGGAGGCTGGCGAGTCTGAATATGGCCAATTCCTCAAATTTGAGACAGTGACCCTGTTTCCAATCGACACTACATTGATCGATATGAATCTGATGGAGCAGGGCGATATCGCTTGGTTAAATGCCTATCATCAGGAAGTATTTGAGCGTCTGGCGCCTCAGATATCGCAGGAAGAATATAGCTGGCTCAAGGATAAATGTCAATCCATATAAGCGATGCATCAAAATCCATTTACCTATCAGTTTGAGGCCGATCTACTGGCGCTAATATTGGAATTGGAGCTATTTCCCGAGGAAAGAATTTGGACTTCCTATGATGGATTTCCCAATTCGGCTGGTATATTGTTTCGTCATCTGACAGGCAATCTCAACCATTTCTTTGGCCATTACATCGGGCACAATGGATATCAGAGGGATCGTGTACGGGAATTTCAAAATCAAGGACTACCCAAAAAGCAAATGCTGGAGGAACTTGAGGCTGCCAAATCTCTAACTATTGAGATATTGGAGGGCATGTCGCCAGACTTGATGGATCAGCCATATACTGCAGTAGAATTTTCCCATTTTTCGCCCACACATTTACAGGCACTGATCAAATTATCGACGCATTTGTCCTATCATTTAGGGCAGATCGATGCGATGCGGAGGGTGGTGGGGAGTTAAAACAACCGCCCTAGCAAATCAGAAAATCCTGACAAATGGGTATATTTTGCTCTTTAGGTTGGTTGTTTTTACTAACAGACCCAATTTGTTGGTGGAATTGGCATGATTTATGTATTAGAGCTTTGGTCTTTGATTCTTTAATTTGAGTTGGGTACAATATTAGAGAGTGATTTTTAATAAATTTTTCGCTAACTTAGGACCTCAAAGTATTTTTTTGAAAATTGTAGAGGTGCAAGAAGATTTTATAATATAAAAATAAAAAGTGAAAAGAACACTTCCTTGGCTACTTATGGCGTTTTTCCTATCCCTGTTTTGTAATAATCTTTGGTCGCAACAAAAGCCATTGCCTTGGGGGCTTGCAAAGAAAGAATATAAGCTTGATGAATCTAAGAGGGGTAAAGTTCCATTGGGTGGAGATAAGTTCAGAATTGTTCAATTGAATAATCAATTTACACTTCGTGATAAAGAGTTGGAGTTTCTTGACAAAGCTGGCAAACCAGGTAAGTCAATTGAATTGCGTGAAGCACCTTTTGCTCCAAGCTTTCTTGGCGCCAAAGAAACCGAGAATGAATCAAACCTTAGAATGCATTACATATGGATAGACGCAGAGAATATGACTCGAAGCCAGAAAATTTCAGCAATCCATCCGGATTATAGAAATGATGGTGGTATAATAAATAATTTGACAGCAACTATTACTGAAATTTCAATAATTGTCGATGGTGAGTATGAGAATGACTTATCTGGATGCTTCATTATTAAGTACAAAATCCAAAACTATGTAAAAGGAAGATTGCACAATATTAATACCCGATTGGTATTTCTGGATGAAATTGGAAATCCAATCGATATTATCGACAATGTGCCTTTTGCTGTAAGTACAGTGGTCGTGTCAGATGATCGAAATTATATTTGTTATAAGTATGAGGATTTTATAAATACAAAAAATGACGAAAGTATTAGCCCAATTGGTCTTAGATTGTATGACAGAGAAAGAAAAAAGTATCTTGTTGACAGAATGTTTCCGAATGATACAGGGTTCTATCCATACAATCCTGTGAAAATAGAATCTAAAATTGTTTTTACATCAAATGGAGAATGCTTGGGGAAGAAAGGGTATACAGTAGTATTTGTTTTTAACCCTGGTCAAAATATTATTTTTAGAAAGGATGAGAAAATTCATTATACTCCTGAAGGCTATGGTTATGGTGGAGAAATTAGCGAAATTAAAAATGACATAATTTATTTTGAGAAAATACCAAATGGGAAAGCAGCTATTTACAATTTAAATAAGGATTTTCAAAAAATGACATTTGAGGAATTCAACCAAGTACATTTTATTAGTAAACCCCAATAGGCTTTAATCTTCAAATAAACAAGATGAAAAAAATATTTTTACCCCTCTTGGGGTTATTATGGTTATGCCAAGGAATTGCTCAGAATTTTCAATATAAGGTTAATCATGCTGGAGCTGCTCAGACATTTATCGCTCAGGATGTTTCTTCTGACTTCGGGCCAAGATTATTGCCTGGATATGATTGGCATGGCGGAGTAGATTATTCAGCGGCGACTAATAATGGTGATTTGGGATATTCTCTTATTTCTTTAGAGGCAGGGACTTTAACATATTTACATGATATAGCGGGAGAAGGATTTAAGTATTTGGTAATTGAAGGTGATCAATTATTTGGATATGGGCACATTTTTACTTCAAGTACGGGGCAACAAACATTAGGAGACTTCAAAATAGTTAAATTAAAAGCACCTTATTCTTCATTATATGCGATTTATAACGCTCAAACTCAACAACTTTTCCATACATGTAGGAATGCCAATGGTGAGTTGAAGCCTTGCGAAGATTTTAAGTATACTATGAATGGGAATGATATTATGGCTACAAACCAAATTTTAGTAGGTGATGAAATAGCGCCCATGGGAACTTCTTATGGTAGTACAATTACTTCAACTGTAGAAGCACATTTACATTTATATAATTTACAATCTGGTGTTGGAATTAGTGATGTAAATACACTTAATCCCTTGCAATTTGCTAATCATATTGAACCTGATGTTTTAATTAAAGTCTTCAAAAATTCAGATTTCACCCAACAAGGTATTGGATTGAAGTATCCTGGAACTACAAGGACAAAAATTGGTGCTCGTGTACAATTAACAAACCAAAGTGGGGGTGGTAATTATACGACAGTAATGAACATCAATAAAGTTAGACTTTTAATTAGCAGTGGTAATGAAGCATTTAAGATTCTTAAAGGACTTAATTATGAAAGTCGGATAGAGTACGGTGGGAGGACGGATGCTTCTGCCCATTTTCCAGCAGATCTAGATATAACTTTCAGTAATGTATTGAACAGAAAGGGCAGCTGGGGTGCAAATGACAATTCAGGAATTAATGGGATTAGCCCAAGAGCTTATAATTCTAACCCATGGGATAATTTTTATTTTACAGACTTTATCAGCCGAATATATAAGGGGCATATTCCAGGTCATACGGCAAGTTATGCAGATTTTCCCAGTGATGCAAAATATAATGATGGGTCATATAGAATAGAAACCCGGGTAACCACAGTAACTAACAACGAAGTTGCAGATACAAATTATTTTATTATTGATAATTTTCTGCCATTTATTCAAAAGGCTGAAATCAGATTTCATTCGACTTCGGCTCCGGATGGTTTAGTTTTGTCGTCATCTGAATGGGTGGGTATTGACCCATCTAGAACAGTTGCTGGGAATGGAACGATGGTTCGTACTGATAATATCTTTGGTAGTAAATGCGATAATAATATAGGCAACCTAGTTGCTAATTGTACTTTAAGTGAACCAATGAGATCAATGTGGGCTAAATGTATTGGCTGTATGCTTGCGAATGATTCCATATTAGGTACAAGTTCTGATAATATACATTGGGCGTTTAATTTTGGCTCAATAACACTTAGCAATATTCAATATAGTATTATAATAAATGGTTTAGATTTTGGCGCAAATAATATATTTTGCACTAGAAGGCAAAATTCAGGAAATCCATTTGTTGTTCCTACTAGGAAAAGCGATTTACAGAATAATGTTGGGGCCTGGATGCCTGCACCAATATTATATGGCATTGATTCGATTTATTTTAATGGAGGTCTGTGTAGTTCAAATTTGCAGGAAGATATATCTGAAAACAGGTCTGGGCCTTGTGGATGTATAACAGCAGACCAGATCTCCTTGATTGGACAAAATAAAACAGAAATCAAACCAGCGGGGATAGGATTTAAATTATTAACAACGACAAAGATTGCGCGTACAACATGGACCTACAATGGAGTTGAATTTTCTCCCATCCAATTTAATTTTAGTAATGTAGCTCCGGGAATTTATTGTGTCAAAGTGGAGGATGAATTCTGTTGCGTTGTTGAAAAGTGTGTTATTCTCAAAGGTTGTGGTGGCATTTATGATCAAAATCTGAATGGGGTCCTTATACAATCTCATTGTAGTACACCCGATACTTGGACTGTAAGCCTTGATTTAACTGATCCGAACGATATTATTTCGATTGATTGGTCACCAACTGGAATTGATAATGTTACAGTAAATGAATTCTCATCAGGAAATTACATAGTAAGTCTTGTGACCAAATTAGGTTGTCTTGAAAGTACAACATTCTCATTAATTCCAGAAGTAGATCCAGGTAGCTTTATTTCTGCTACCACAAAAACGGTTTGTCTTGGCTCTTCTCTGGGGCAAATTACTTTATCATTGCCTAGCTATCTTACTACTGCCAATGGTTGGTCCTGGACCTGGTGGGAAGACGGTGAAGAATATCAATTAGAAGCTTATAGTGATTTGTTGACTGCGGAAATATCAGTTTCTGGAGTTTATACAGTTATTTTTATATCTCCCGCAGGTTGTGAATATCGAAAAAGTTTTTCTATTAATGAAATTGATGTCTCAGCGCAAGTTATAGATTATCATTATGTAACAACATGCACAGTTAATGGTTCATCCTTAAATGGAATGATCGAAATTGGGATCACAATTCCAGCTAATGTAATTGGTATAAATTGGTATTATCCGGATGGAACTTTGTTTAGCGGATCTGCTTCAGCCACCAAAAGGTCAAACCTCGGTCCAGGTGAATACCGGATTGTCATAAAATTTATAGAAGGATGTGAAAAAGAGGTGAAGTATACTTTGTGTTGTTGTAGTCAAGATAACTTGCCGCTTTATCCCTATTGTAATTTGCCATCCATCGCAATCCAAGGAAATGTCACACCAGTCAATAATGGACAATCCTTCGGTACTATTACACTTACTTCACCGCTCGATCTTACGGATTTGATCCTAAGTTGGACAGGCCCCAGTGGCTTCAGTTCCGATCAGCCTAACCTTACTAACCTTGCGAGTGGTACATATACAGTGACCATCGCCAGCCGCTGTACCACAGTAACCAAGTCCTTTGAGATTATCTTATGTAGTGACAATCCAACTACAATCACTGGTGATGCAGAATACACATGTGACTATTTCTCAATAGGTGAAATAACTGTGGTTCCCTCAAGTGGAAATGGTGGCCCATATCAATATCTATGGTCAAATGGACAGACAAGCTCACATATTGGCAATCTCTGGGCTGGAAACTATTGTGTGACCGTTACCGATAAAAACCAATGTAAATATTCTAATTGCTTTGAAGTCCCATTACAGAACTATACGCGAGGCAATCTATGTGATATCAATTGCAGGGGTTCTGTTATCGAATTAGATGTAGCACCAGAGTATGACCCCAACGATTGCACATTTGTTCGCATTAAATGTGAAGATGGATATGACACGGGCTTTAGTGAGTTTACCGATACATATTTTGAGCCTGGTGTTGATCCGAATACCTGTGAATGGTTTGAATATTGTGAGCGGATTGACGAAGACCCTAATCAAACACCAATTCTGAAAAATACTTATACTGGCACTTTTGAAATCATCAGCGAGGAAGCAGGACATAACATAGAGCTTGATTGCTATTATTGTTATAACGCCAAAAAATGTCAAATTGATGAGCATATCTATTATTCCCAGAAGATGAGTTTACTTTACATTACGTATGAAATGGGAGTATGTGTCGATCCTACGCTTACCCGTTGGAAATTCTATTGCGGCAATCCTAATAATGACCCTGATTTAGAGCCTTTTATTGTCTTTTGTAGCAATGATGATTATAATGATATTGAGTATTGTAACCTAGAAGAGCTGTTAGCTACCCAATATAAGGGTTTGGATCCGTCTCAGATTGAAATGGATACAACAGCCGGTGTAGAGTTTGTCGAATCTATTAATAGTGGAATAGTTGGTCAAATCAAGATGATTTCTGGTTTAAAATCCGTTGCAATTATTCCTTCAAATCGAATTATTAAATCTGAAGAGTGGA
>JBDSUZ010000381.1:0-26534 GCA_039927395.1 Saprospiraceae bacterium
AGTATTCACACAAGGACCTTCCTTCGAAACCAATTTTGGTACTTCATTCCGCTTCTTGCTTGCCAAAGACAAGTTCAACGAGCAGAATTTCCAATTGGGAGCATGGATGCGTCTAGCTAATCATTACAAAAATGCTTTGACTGGTGATGCTTTGATCCTTTCGACTCGTTTTGACTACAATCAGTTCTCTCTTGGATTTAGCTATGACTTCAACATCAGCAAGCTAAATAAGGCTAGTAATGGAAATGGAGCATTTGAATTTTCATTGTTATACCTGATTTGCGGTCCTGAGAAGAGAGGAGTTTATTGCCCTCGTTTCTAAGACCTGCTCATTTAACTTATATTTGAAGGCCTTTGGATTCCAAAGGCCTTTCTTATTTCCCATTCGCCCCAGGTTTCGATTGCTACAAATTGCCCACCTATATTGGTTGGCAGAATCAATCATATACTAATCGCTATGTTTGGAAAAGAAAAAACATCCCCGGGCAACAAGTCAAATCCAAGCCCAGCCGGATCAGTCGGCTTCAATAATCTGTTGCAAGACACTCAATTGGAAGGGAAGGTACATGCAAGTGCAGATTTTCGAATCGACGGCAAGTTTCAGGGCACTCTACACTGCAAAGCGCGTGTGATCATCGGAACTACCGGCCTGGTCGAGGGCGATGTCTACTGTCAGAATGCTATCATTGAAGGCAAGCTAATCGGCAATCTCATTGTCGATGACTTGCTTCAGATCAAGGAAACTGCTCATATTAAGGGTGAAATCAAAACTGGCAAATTATTGGTTCAGCCAGGAGCGATGGTTGATGGGACCTGTAAGATGACGGGTGAAAAAACCGCGCCGACGGCTGCTGTTAATGCTGACAAAAAACTGCAAAACGTCAATTGATGGCAAACCGATTTCCTAAAATACCTCTTGTCGACAAAGAGCCGGTCAACAAGTATCTGCGATTCAGTGGCTTGGTATTCCAGTTGTTGGCTGCTATCTTGATTGGGTATTTCTTGGGAAATTGGCTCGATGGGAAAGCTGGCAATGAGACACCGTATTGGACTGCTGGATTGATTCTACTGTTCTTAAGTGCTTATCTACTAGTAGTCATCCGCAGCTTAAGTAAAGGTCAATGACAGCCAGATCGTTTTTTCTATATCTGACCTTAGTGAGTGTTACAAGTGCTGCATTGTTGAGCTTGATGGCGATGAATGAAGTGCTTGCCCCTGATATGGAACTCGGTTGGCTTAGCCTCATCATATTCATCATATTGACTGTTTCGATATATGGGCTGGCCCTATTTACAGCAGTCAGTCCTAACCCAAATCATTTCACACTATTGTTTTTGGGCGTGGTGTTTTTCAAAATATTGCTTTGTGCTTCATTGGTGTATGTATATCAAGTATACCGGCATCCTTCGAGCAAGTATTTTGTATTTCCATTTTTGATGATTTACCTGATCTTTACGGTTTTCGAGGTGTTTACAATGACTCGAATAAACAGTAAGTACGCCAAACCGGCAAGTAAAAAATAGCAATGCAAGGAAAAAACCTGAAAATTCAGATCAATTCTGACCGAGAGGAATCAATTAGCATGGATCAGATCGCAGCGCTTGATATCGTATCTCTGGGAGGTCAAGAATATCAATTATTGCGAAATGGCAAAAGCTATAGACTTGAGGTATTGTCAGCTGACATACAGCAGAAGATATTTAAGATCAGAGTTGAAGGCAAAATACACCATATCAAGCTCGAGGATCAGTACGACATGCTGGTGAAAACAATGGGATTTGAAAAAGGTCAAAAAAGAATTACAGATATCAAGGCTCCGATGCCCGGATTGGTTAGAGAAGTCTTGGTAAAAGTTGGCGACCATTTTGAAAAAGGGCAGACATTGGTTGTGCTTGAAGCCATGAAAATGGAAAATGCGCTAAAGGCAGCAGCAGAAGGCACAGTCAAGTCTGTGCATGTCAGCAAAGATCAGACAGTAGATAAGGGTATGATTCTGATAGGCCTCGAATAAGGTAATATATTACAAATCGATCCAGTCTGCAGCATTGATCGCTCGTCCTTCGTACCATAGTTCAAAATGCAAATGAGGCCCATCAGTTTGCAGTCCTGTATTGCCAATGATGGCTATAGCTTCTCCCGTTTTTACTTTGTCTCCTGCATACTTCAATAGTCGCTCGTTGTGTTTGTACACGGTCAGTAGATTGCTTGTATGTTGAATGACTAGCGTATTGCCGCCATCGAGTGTCCAATCAGCAAAGATGACCCTTCCATCTAATACGGCTTGTACAGGGGTTTTAGATGCGGCGATCATATCAATGCCAAAATGCTCTTTTTCTCTTGAAAAGGCCTGTGAAATGTTTCCCTTGAGAGGAGCTCGAAAACTCAGTCCACTCAAGGCTGTAGTCGAATTTATATGCAGGGGCTCAGCAGCGAGTTCAGATATGATTGCTTTTGGCTCTATAACAGTTGCAGTCGATGTAGTGGCTTTTGTTTCTCCATCTGCCTTGCTATTTCCCAAAATAGCTTGAAGCTGGTCTAGATATTTTTGCTGGCCATTCAGCGCCTTTTCCATATCGACGACTCTGTGGTTCAACTCGACATATTCAGGGTGATTTTTGACATTTCCGACTCCAGGCAGGTAATATTTGATGGGAGTCAAGCTCAAAAGAAGCAAAGTAATGACGAATACGGCGAAGCAAATACCCATTGTAATCAATAGAATATTGAGCCCGGAACTGCGCACGGAGTGCAGCTCTTGGATATTATGCTCGTCGATAAAAACCACTCGAAATGGCTTTTTCAACTTATTCCACCAATCAAGCTTTGCTTTTTGTGTATCCATTGCCCTTAATTCCGTCGAAATACAATAAATTTGCGCCTTTGAAGTTAAAAACCCAAGTAATTCATTCGTGCATAGTCCATGTCTTTAGCCCATATTCCTACCTCTTCTGCAAAGAAGAGTAAAAATACTTCAAGTTCAGCTCTGTTTCTGCCTCTTGTCCTTTTGTCAATGATATTGACCCTTGGCTCTTGCGGTAGTTCAAAAAATAAGAAGGTCGGATGGTTAGGTAAAGGCTACCACAACATGACTTCGAGATACAACGGCTACTTCAACGCCGATGTGTTGATGCAGGAGAGTATCCTCAAGCTAAAAGCTCAACATCACGATAATTACAATAAGATCCTTGATGTCTATGAATATGTAGATGTCGAAAACCCCCAAGCTGTTTCAGCAGATGTCGACAAGGCCATCAAGAAAGCAACTGTCAATATCAACCTGCACCGCCCGAGCCATTGGGTCGATGATGAATATCTTCTAATAGGAGAAGCGCAGTACCTCAAGCATGATTACGAAGCTGCGGAGAACACATTGCGATTCTTTGCTCAGGAATTTAATCCCTCCAGACGAAGGGGAAAAGCGTCGAAGGGTAGTATTTCGGCCGGGCTAAAAAACAGTACAGACAAACGTGCTCAACAGAAAGCGAAAGAGCTCGAGCAGAAAGAGAAAGAGAGAAGAAATGCTGAGGAAAAGGATATAAAGGAAGATATAAAGAAGGAGAAGGAAAAGACCCGAGAAGAACTCAACAAGGAAAAGAAGAAAATAGCAAAGGAAAAACAAAAGGAAAGGGAGCAAAAGGCAAAAGAACGCAAGAAGCTGGCTAAGCAAAAAAGCAAGGGCAAAAGTAGCGGCAAATCGAAGACTCCCGCCAAGGTGATTCCGACAAAGCCAAGCTCGCAGGATTCGATCAGGCAGGCTCAGGCTAAGACTGGAAATACTACAAAGACTATAAGTCCGAAGGATACAAACAACATAGCCGCCAAAGAGGAAGTCGATCCGGAAAAGGCATTCACACCTGACAATTATTTCCTTAAACACAGGCCTGCATTTCAGCCAGGTTTGGTGTGGTTGTCAAGGACTCTGATCGAGCGCAAGAAATATACTGAGTCGGTCTATCTCCTCAAGAGTATCCAGGAAAATCCAAAGGCATTCAAAGATGTGCGACGTGAAGCTGCGGTGGCTGAGGCTCATGCCTATGCAAGGCAAGGCGATTACAATGCAATGATCGAACCTTTAGAAAAGGCAATAGCCTTGACCAAGAAAAAGATCACTAAAGCAAGATACGCCTTCATAATAGCGCAGATTCATCAAGAAAATGGCCGCTACGCAGATGCTACCCGCTACTATGAGAAAGCCATTAACTTCAAGCCTGTATACGATATGCGATTCAGGGCTGAGCTCAATCTGGTCCTTACAGGTATGCAATCGGGCAAAGAGAGCGCTGAAAATGCTGAGAAGCGCTTGAGCAAAATGCTGAAGGATGATAAGAATAAGGAGTATTTGGATCAAGTCCATTATATCCTGGCTATGATGCAATTGAAAAATGGCAATCAAGTGGCAGCGATAGATGAGTTGAAAAAAGCAGCCAGCACTGCTTCCACCAATACTTCTCAAAAGGCCGAGACATTCTATCAATTGGCTACCATCAATTTTGAAATCGAGGATTTCGTTGCGGCAAAATCATACTTTGACAGTACTTTGCAAGTGATGCCAAAGACGGATCCACGCTTTGCAGAATCAAACAGGTATAGCAAGAATCTACTCGAAATCGCCTTGAATCTTCAAATCGTATCCTTGCAAGATTCGCTTTTGCGCATCGCTGACATGGATGAGCCGGCCAAGAAGGCGCTCGCTAAACAATTGAAGAAAGAAAAGCAGTCCAAGATCGAGGCTATGGAGGCGACCAAAGGAGCCCCTCCAAAGGCAGCCAATACTTTGCCAGCATTTGCCAGCCAATTGAATCCAGTAGCCTCTGCTTCGAGTAGCTTCTTTGCCTACGATGATAAGGTACTTAAGAGAGGCAAAAAGGACTTTGATGATCTTTGGGGCACTAGACAATTAGAAGATAATTGGAGGTGGTCCAAACGCGCAAATGCAAATTCGGGACTGAATCAGGAGACTGTATCATTGGATACGCTTGTTCAGGAAGATGACGATATCAGCAGTCTGGACATGAACACTTTGTTGAAAGATGTTCCAAAAAATCAAGCTGAAGTGGCCGCAGCCAATAGCAAGATCATGAATGCCTTGTTCAAACTTGGACAATTGTATCGCGACAAATTGCAGGACAATAAGAATGCTATAAAGTCACTTGAGACATTACTCGAAAGATATCCTACAACGGTGTTTGATGAGGAAGCCTATTACTTATTGTACTTGTGTTACTCAGAAGCGCCTAATATGGAACGTGCCAATTATTACAAGGATAAATTGCTGCAAAAAAATCCAAATTCGAAGTTCTCATTGGCAATTGTTGACCCCAATTATCTTAAGAAAATGGGCCAAAAAGAGGACCCACTTGAGGACTACTATCAATTGACATACAAGTACTACACAGAGTCCAAATACGACACAGTATTTGCTCGTTGTCAGGAGGCCGGAAATATATATGGCAAGTCCAATCGTTTGCAACCAAAATTTGCCCTACTTAGCGCTATGTGCGTTGGCAATCTGGAAGGAAGGGATCAATATATTAATGCATTGCAGGAAGTAGTGGCGAAATATCCTACCACGAAAGAAGAAACTCGCGCAAAAGAAATACTTCGTTTGCTTGGGCAGGTAACTACAAGCGCAAAAGATACTTTGATAACCAACAAGCCTAAGGTGATTGGCAATTCGGCATATGTCTTGGATGAAAAAATCAACCATTTCATCATTGTGATCATTACTGGCAAAGACCTGACGCTCAATGATGCCAAAGTGGCTATGTCAGATTACAACAAGAAATTTCACTCGCTCGACGATTTAAAGATCACAAATATCACACTTGATGCAACGACCAATACCAATGTCATCATCGTGAGGAAATTTGAGGACAAGGCCGCAGCGATGAAATACTACGAAGAAGTGCAGCGAAATCAAAGAGACTTTGTGCCAGATCCTTCGCAGTACGAAATGTTCGCCATTTCGCAAGACAATTACAAAAACCTGCTCAAAGCACGCTCACATCTCAGTTACCGCGATTTCTTTATCGAAAACTATTTGCAGTAGTCCTTAAACTCATCATTGCGCAATGCAGATCTCTACTGGATGCAGATCTCCAAGGCATACCTTTTCTTACCTTTACCAGATGTTTGACGAAAAAGATATAGAGATAGTGCTTCCACTTCAATCGGCGGAAGACGAATCAGGGCAGCGAATCAGTCCGGTATTACCGGTTGGAATTAAGAATTATCTCATTGATATAGATGGAACAATCTGCGATGATGTTCCCAATGAAGAACCTGAGCGAATGGCCTTAGTGCCACCCTATCCCGACGCATTGCACACGCTCAATCGTTGGTATGATGAGGGACATGTAATTACATTTTTTACTTCCCGTACTGAAGCGCACCGCACAGTGACTGAAGAATGGCTTGACAAATACGGCTTCAAATACCACCATCTGTTATTAGGAAAACCGCGGGGAGGCAATTATCATTGGATCGACAATCATATCGTCAGAGCAACGCAGTATAAAGGAAAATTTACCGACCTAATCACCAAGTCAAAGGACATTCAGGTTTTTGAAGGGTAATTTCATTTGAGATCCTGCAGCGCCGCCTCAATTGTTGGATACTTGAATTCAAATCCGGTATTCCGGATTTTCTCCGTGTTCATTCTTACGCCTGTCAATAGGATTTGAGACATTTCACCCAACAGCAGTCTAGTCATAAAAGGCGGTATCCTTAGTAGCAAAGTTGGGTGCTTAAACATTGCCTTCATCTCATTGGCAAATATTATGTTCTTGACCGGATTAGGAGCAGCGGCATTGTAGGCTCCAGACTGAAGATCTTGTTGGATTGCCTGCGCAAACATGCGGGCAAGGTCTTGAATATGAATCCAGGACTGGAAACTATTCTTGGCAGCAAAATACAAACCAAGTCCAAATTTGAATGGCAACTTAAGTTGTGGTAATGCCCCGCCCTCGCGGGCTAATACCAATCCAATTCGAAACCAAACCGTGTTAATTCCCGTGGAGCTTACATTTTCAATTGATTCTTCCCACTGCACACAGCATTCTTGTAGGAATCCCTTGCCATGAGGCTTTTGATCTTCCTCGATCCACGCCTCTCCCCTATTGCCATAGTATCCCATGGCCGCTGCACTGACATATTTATTTGCTTTAAGCCTGCCGGACTGAAGCAAAAATTGCAAGTATTGATTTGATTCTATTCTCGAATCAATTATGCTTGCTTTCCTCTTAGTTGTCCAGCGAGTTCCTGCAATCGCAGTGCCTGCCAAGTTGATGATTGCATACAAATCTTGCGGAACAGCGGGGTCAATAAAATTTGTTACTGGATCCCAGACGTATGATGGAAATTTATCGCTTTCATTGGCCTTGCGACTTAGCCAGTTCACCTCATATCCCATTTCGGCGAGCTCATCGCTTACATAGCCTCCGATGAGCCCTGATCCTCCCGCAATAAGTACTAGCTTTTTCATATCAATAAGAACAGTATCTTTCGCAAAGGGTTTGAGTCTGCTTAAATATCAGGACAAAAAATGGCAAAAGAAAGCTTTGAAAATCAAGATTTTAAAGATCAGAATTACAGTATTGAAAGAATTCAGGTAGGAACTTATGAAAATTGCCTTTTCAATTCCTGCATTTTCAATAGCGCTGATCTTTCGGATTCGACATTTATGGATTGCAAGTTTGAACATTGCGATCTTAGCATGGCCAATCTCAATGGTACGGCATTCAAGGAAGTTCGCTTTGCACATTGCAAATTATTGGGTCTGCACTTTGAAGAATGTAACCCATTTCTTCTCAAGATGCATTTCCATTCATGCATCATGAATTACGCTTCATTTGTAAAGGTCAAACTCAAGCATACCAAATTTATTGACTGCAAAATGGAAGAGGTGGACTTTACACAATCAGATCTAAGCAGTGCGATATTCAAAGACTGTGAACTAGCCCATGCCATATTTGAAAATACGATATTGGACAAGGCGGATCTGCGCAGTGCAAATAATATTAGTCTGGATCCCGAACAAAATCAGATTTACCAAGCCATATTCTCAAGTCAAAATGCGCTAGGGCTGCTAAATAAATACCAAATTATCATCGAATAGTGCTTACAGGATTCAAAGTTGCCGACGAAGTCCTCTCATAAAATCCGTATCTTAGAAGGTCAAATTAATTCAACCCCATGCGTTCAATCCCCGGACACATTAGTCCTTGGCTGGTACTAGCTGTATTTGCCATTGGCCTTTGTTTTGCTAGCTCTTGCAAGAAATCAGCCGAAAAGGCCTCTGATACTACACTCAATATCAGGATTGCAGCAGAACCAGACCGCATCAATCCAATGCTGTCCAAGAGTCCTGTTGCATCGCAGATAGAACAACTCATCTACTACAAGCTACTGGATTTTGACCGAGTTACACTCGAGCTAATTCCGATGCTCGCCAAAAGAATGCCTACCGTGACGCTAATTGATACGGGTATTTACCGTGGATTCACAGCCTATGATTTTGAAATAAGGGTGGAAGCCAACTGGGACAATGGCAGCCCTATCACTGGCAATGATCTACTATTTTCGATCAAATTAGCGATGCATCCCGAGGTTCCTGCCGGGTCATGGAAGAATTTCCTTGAGTATATCCCTCAAGTTGAAGTTGATCAAAATAATCAAAAAAAATTGAGAATCTACCTCAACAAATCCTACTTGCTGGCAGATGTAATAGCAGGAAATTTTGAAATTTACCCCGAATATCTACTTGACCCAAAAGGCATCTTGAAAGGTATCAGTTATCAGGACCTCAATGACGCTGCCAAGCTTAAGAAATTATCAGCAGATAGCAGTTTTATTCAATTTGGGCAGGAGTTTGCTAAATCAGGAACTGAAGCTTCAACAATGTTGGGCTCCGGGCCATATAAGCTTGATAATTGGACTCCAGGAAAGGAATTGATATTAAGTAGAAAATCTGATTGGTGGGGCGACAAAATTAGTGAAAAGGAAAAGAATAGCTTTTTTACAGCGAATCCTTCAAGAATCAAATATGTCTTAATTGCTGATGAATTGGCGGCATTGACAGCCTTGAGAAATAAGCAAATTGATCTTTGCAATGATATTGAAGCAAAGGAATTTCAAGCTTTGCAAACTTCAGCTGAAGACAAGAATACCTTCAATTGTTTTACTGCCAAACTGATGCAATTCTTTTTTGTAGGAATTCACATGCAAAAGCCGGGACTCAACGATCTCCACGTACGCAAAGCACTAGCTTATGCCATGCCCGTGGATAAGATTATTCAGCAATTGTTTGGAGGATATGCAGAGAGAATTGTTGGCCCTATCCATCCGAGTAAGCACTATTACAATAAGGCCCTAAAACCAATCCCATTTGACCTTGGTCTGGCAAAAAAGGAACTAAACGATGGAGGCTGGGCAGATACCGATGGAAATGGAATTGCAGATAAACAAATCGATGGAAAGAAAGTCGAATTGAGTTTCAATTTATTGACGACAAATAAGAAACTGGGCCAGGAATTGGCACTGATATTCAAGCAAGAAGCAAAAAATATTGGTATTGAAATAAATATTGAAGCAATCGAGGCACAATCGTTTCAAAAAAGACTGCGAGCAAGAGATTTTGATCTCGTCAATTTTGCAATTAAGCAATACCCTGGATATGTAGACCTAGAACCAAGCTGGCATTCAAAGAGTATCGGTGAAAAAGGAAATAACATAAGCGGATTCGGCGATGCAAGTTCAGATGCAATAATTGATTCGCTCAACCTCGCAACTGACACAAAAGAAATCTATCGGCTGTACCGCGAAATTCAAGAGAAAATATATGCTGATCAGGCCGCAATATTCCTTTGTTCACCACTCGAAAGAATTGCCTTAAACAAGAAATGGCGTGGCGAAGGATCTGATCGTGCACCGGGATATTTCGAGCAATTATTTACAGAAAGGTAAAGAATATACAATAGTGCATTACGATCAAATTAGTCTGCAGTAGTGAATTCAAATACAAATCAAAATAGTATTTGGCGCAGCTTTGTGCGATATGGCAGATATCTTGCCCAATTTGTATTTTCATTGTTCCTATTGGCGATACTTAGTTTCTTCTTGCTAAATCAGATGCCAGGTGATCCGGTCTTGCAATGGTCGGGATTAGGTGAGCCTAATCAAACAAAACAGTTTGATCGCAGATATTCAGATGCGACGAAAACACTGCATCTCAATTTGCCTGAATTTTATTTCAGTATTCACGCTAAATGCTTTCCAGATACTTTTTACAAAACCAATGAATTGTATCAACAGGATCAGGTAAGATCGCTGCTTTGGGAAGTGAAAAATTGGCCAGCTCTGACTGCTTTTCTAAATGCAGAAAAGAAGTTGCGAAATGGATTAAGCGAGGAATCTTTGACGCAGATATCTAAACCATTGAGCAACATAAAGTCCATAGCTGAGCTCCGCAAATTTCAAACTGGACAATTAAGAGAATTTCAAAGTGGTGTGGGCGCTCGTGAAGACACGATAGTCAAAACCTTTGATGCCGATATTCGTTCGATACTCAACTCCTCGCCCGTCGCTGGATGGTGGATTCCTGTGCTTTGCTGGCATGGTCAGTCCAATCAGTTTCACAATTGGGGCAAGGAACTACTTACTGGAAACGGCGGTGTTTCATGGGTCGATGGCAGGGCTGTATGGTCTAAAATAGACAATGCATTTTGGATCACTTTGCGACTAAGTTTGACAGCCTTACTGCTTTCATTTTTGATTGCGATTCCAATTGCTCTATTTCTCAGTTTACAAAAAAGGAATTGGCTACATCGGCTGATACTGCTCAGCCTTGATTTTGTATTTACAATCCCATTATTCTGGCTTGCTAGTCTGACCATTGTATTTGTTTTGGGGCCTGTATATTTCAATCTCGCCGACTATTTTCCCTCCTTCGAAATGGCTGGTTCGGCTTCATGGACAGGACTGATACTGCCCTGGATCTGCATCATGCCCGGATTGATCGCCTATTTGTCGCGTTTCTTATTCAAATTGTTAGAAGAAGAGATACATAAGCCCTATGCGCAGCAAGCAATTGCTAAAGGGCTTAGCAGAAGGAAATGGTTGAGCAGGCATGGCTTGCGAAATGCAGCTATTCCTTACATATATACCTTGACAATGGCAATACCTGCGGCAATAGCAGGCTCTTTGGTACTTGAAATCCTATTTTCGATCCCCGGAATGGGTCGGCTGACATTTATGTCCGTCATCTCAAGAGACTGGCCCGTTTTGTTTGCATTGGTTATGCTAAATGGGCTGCTCACATTGACCGGATATCTCGTCGGAAATATCGTCGTCAGCTATCTCGATCCAAGACTTCGAATTCCTGAAAGCACAAATCAAGGGCAGGGATTATGATAGCTAAAAATCAAAATTCCGACAAAGATCACAATGGCAAAAAATCTCGCAGATTTGGACTCTGGGCGGTGATTGTGTTTGTGTCCTTGCTTGCACTATTTAGACCTCTGATCGCCAATGATCAAGCATTGATAGTAATTACTGATAGCGGATATGAATTTCCGGCATTCAGAGAGTTGCCTTCTCATTGGATGCTTCGTTCAGAGCCTCCTGTCACTATTCCAATTGAGGGAAAGGCGTATTTTCCGCTTATCGCATTTCATCCTCAGCGAATTGATCTCGATCAAAGACTATTGCCTCCTGGAGCTCAAATAAAGGCCCAGGCTAAATCAGGCAGACATTGGCTTGGAACAGACCAATTGGGCAGAGATGTGTTGGCTGGTATCATCCACGGCCTCTACATAGCAATCATCATAGGACTCGGCACGATGCTACTTGCCTTTGCAATTGGTATTCCACTTGGTTGGCTGGCAAGTTGGACAAAAAGGCATAGTCTATCTATAGCCAATTGGAAATTAGTTCCTTTTTTGCTTTGGCTTTTTAGCATTCTCGTCTTCAATAATCTCGTGCTGGGAAACTCCCTCTTTACGGCAATCGGCTTAGTCAATTCCCTGGTTTTCTGCATTTCATTTTTCTTGCTTTTTAGAAATAAATCTGGCAAAGGCAAGAGCTCCTCTATTCAAATTCCCTTTGATCGATTGATATTTCAATTTGCCGCAATCATTGATTCAATACCAGGATTATTGTGGGTATTAATTCTTGGTGCCTTATTTGGCCCCAGCCTTAGTGGTTTGATATTGATTATTGCATGGGTTAGATTGCCCGAAATAATTCGTCTCAGCCAGTTGGAAGCTGATCGTATACAGACTTTACCTTGGTCAGAGGCTGCCATCGTAGCAGGGATTCCTACTACTCGGATATGGTGGAAACATTGGTGGCCCGCTCAATGGCCGGTGATGCAGACAATCTTCTTATTTGGCGTCATATCAGGAGTAGTCCTAGAGTCTACTTTGTCATTTCTGGGATTAGGGCTTCCCTATGGGCAGGTATCGTGGGGAACACTTATCAATGGGGCTAGAACTGATATTTCGGCATGGTGGTTGGTACTTTTCCCCGGCATCATGCTCTTGCTATTTATCCAAGGACTTAGAGCCTTGTCGAGGTATTTAGCAGCAAATTAGAGCGTTCTATTATTAAGACTTGTTGCTCATTCTCTTGCGCGTATCTTTGTCAAAAAGCTCGGATTTACGGTTCTTATTGCCCTTTGTTTTCTTGACAGTCTTGTGCGAAGCGGCCGCCTCAGCCGGGCATCCATATCCCGTTTTGCAGCTCATTTGAGAGCTTCCAATCGCAATGAAAATGAGAAATGCAAGCAGGTTTACTACGAATTTGCGCTTAGGCATTGTTTCAAAAGGCTTTTGATACTGCAAAGTAAATGCCTTTTTGCCAACAATTTCCCAAAAGTCACAGATTTCGATCAAATCAGTATATGCGTTTGATTTCCCCACCAGATATTATATGCTGATCCTTAGATAGAGGAATATTGATAATTCCTGGCTTAGAGCCAACTCTAAATGAGCCCAATTCATCTTCAAAACCCAAGGCTTTGGCGCCATTGTGACAAGCCCATTGAAGTAAGGTCTTGATTGGAATTGATGACTGATACTTTGCGATAGTCTTTATTTCATCCCAGATACTGAGCGACCAATTGGATGTCAGACTATCAGTGCCGATTGTCATTCTTGCATTTTCTCTGATAAATGCAGTATAGTCCGGAAGGCGATTTTCAATATACAGATTGGCATTTGGACAGGTAGCCCAAAACACATTTGGCGACCAATTATTTGCCGCGCGAATATCAGCCTCTGAGCTTTCTGTATTGTGTACGAAAATGTTTCGTTGGCTCGGAAAAAGATGCTTCTTAGCGTAATAGATTGAAGGCTCACCGGTAGCCAAAAAGCCTTCAAGATTGAGTTTGAAATTTTGGAAAAATGTAAGAAAATCCCCAGTTTTATGTTCGAAAAAAAGATTTTCCGCGACCGTCTCTTGATTGTGAATGCTTATCGTTGCCGACGCCGAATTGAGAGTAAGAAGCCGATCAAAAAGTTCGGGACTCACCGAATATGGAGCATGGGGAACGGCTGCCTTGCGGTGAATTTCATTTTGCGGAGCTTGCTCAAAAACTTCTCTGTATTTTTCAAATTCGCGATCTGTCCAATCGGATTGCCAAAGGTCAAAGAACTCCACAAAATTGTAATACCTAAGACGACTATTCTGCTTTGAAGTAAATGTGTGTACCGTATTGCAGATATCGCCGACTGCCATGATGCCTTGCTTCCACATATCAGCATCAGCTTGAGTAATCGCTTCTAATATTTCTTCCTCAGTTGCCGTTCGATTTTTGACCACCTCTCCTATAAAATGCAATAGCCCCGTGCCTGTCGCAATTCGCCCTTTCATATGTGAAAGCTCCAGATGGCAGTGAGTATTGATGAATCCTGGAGCTATAGCGCCTGGAATATAACGCAGGGAGGCTTGGTCATGATTGGCAATAGGATCTATGGACAGGATAGTACCTTCATCATCACAAATCAGAACCATTTCAGTCATGAAATCACCATGCCCTAGAAAAATCAAATCCGCAGTTAATTTCTGCATAGAGCTCAGACTGTCTCAAATGGATAAATCAGCAATCCATTCTTTATTCGAGGCTCAAACCAAGTGGATTTAGGAGGAAGTACCTGGCCTGCATCAGCTATCGCCTGAACGTCTCTGATATCGATAGGGAAAAGGCAAAAACCAACACGTTGATCGTTCTTGGCTGCCCGAATGCGTATGGCATCTAATCCTGCAGTACCCGGAATGTATCGAATCCGTTCATCGGTTCTAACATCCTTGATCTCCAAGGCAGTTTCAAAAACATACTGATTAAGCAGTGCGACATCCAATATCACAGGTTCATCTTCATGTTGTCTGAGTATCTCAGGACGCCATCTTAGCATGAACCACTCATTGTTGATGACCATTGATATCTCATGCTTTTGTTTTGGCTTTTCTGGCAGTACGATTGGTTCGATCTCAAAAAAGCCCGACAATTTGGCCATAAATGTCACTGGTGACCAATCAGTCGTCAGCTCCACTATTCTATTATAATCAAATACTTGAAGCTGATCATAGTCAAAGAAGCAGCTGAAAATCTGTGAGAAAGCCGCTTGCATTGGCTTGCCTTCTAAGTGCTCATACATATAAGCCGATGAGGAGGTGCGGTGATGGCCATCAGCGATATAAGTAACCGGTACTTTTTGCTCAAATAGCTTGCTAATGGCTGCAATTGATGCCTCATTGTCAATTTTCCAGAATGTGTGCCACTCATTGCCATTCTCAAAATGTACTTGGTAGAATGGCTGATGCGCACTAATCCATTCATTCATCAAGTGTTGAATCTCTGCTACAGGCGGATATGTCAACAATACTGGCTTGATCATGGCATTGCGCTGAAGGATCAGCGTGATCATCTGCTGCTCTCTTGAGGCCAGTGTGTTTTCGTGCTTAAGTATATACCCATCGAGGAAATCTGATACTGCACATGTCGCAAGAATACCGCGATGACTTCTGTCATGACTGCTGATCTCACATATATAAATGGATTTGCCGCTATCGGGCTGAAAGAATCCGTTGTTGACAAAGTTTTGGTATTCTTCCTTTACCGAATCAAAGAATGAATCAGCCGAGGCGACCATGTCAAAATTAGGATAGATCGCCTGAAATGGATTTATATGCATATCTAATTAGATCTATGACTAATGTAAGGAGATTTTACAAACCCAAGGAAAATAGCCTTGGAATGGACTATCATATTGAATGATAAAATGCAGCAAAGCGATTATCGGATCAAGCGCATAAATGTGCCAACAAACCAACTTGATTCCGCAGCAATAAGGGTATCTAGTGTTGCATCGGCTTTCTTGGTAAACTGATGTAATTCCTTGACCATATGCTGAAATTCTATTGACTCTTCGCAACAAGGCGTTATATCCTCGCAAGTCTTAAGCATCTTGAGAACAGGCTCAAGTTCTCGTTTCTTTCTATTCTTGAGGATTTGCGTAAAGACTTTGTGAAGATTTTTTTCTGCGTAGAAATAGTCTTTTCGTTCGCCCTCTCGGCTCTCCTTATATACCAAACCCCAATCCATTAGCGCTCTGATATTAACATTGGCATTTCCGCGAGAAATATTGAGGCGATCTACTACATCGTCAGCGGTGAGGTAATTTTTAGTGGCTAGGAGTAATGCGTGAATTTCGGCCATAGTCCTACAGATGCCCCAACTAGAACCCATCTCTCCCCAGGTCTCAATAAATTGGGATTTGACGTCTTCAAATTGTACATCCATGATCCAGAGTTATCGCAATTGAAAGGATTTCTCAGTGTAAAAAGGCAATGCAACAACAGTTGCTTCCAGATGCTTTTTACCTGCTTCGATCCAAATTTTACTGCCTGGTGCGGAATATGTGACAGGAACGTATCCCATGCCTATTGGAATCTCAAGACTCGGCGACAATGTACCCGAACTAACTATGCCAATCGGCAGCCCCTCCTCATTGAGGATAGGGTAATCATGTCGGGGCACCCTACGGTCTTGTACAGTAAATCCCACCAGCTTCTTATTAACACCATTTGTCTTCTGTTGTTTAAAGAACTCACTATTGGTAAATGGACCTTTGTTCAATTTGGTAATCCAGCCAAGTCCAGCTTCTAGTGGAGAAGTGGTGTCGGTGATGTCATTGCCGTACAAACAAAATCCCATCTCAAGCCTCAGTGTATCTCTGGCTCCTAAACCTATTGCCTTGATGCCAAATGACTGACCAGCTTCGAATATTGAATTCCAAACTTGCAATAGATCGCTTGACCTGACATAAATTTCAAATCCGCCTGATCCTGTATATCCAGTAGCTGACACAATTACATTGTCGACACCGGCAAAAATTCCCTTCTTGAAGGTGTAGTATTTCATGGCTGATAGGTCAATATCTGTCAGAGACTGGAGCGCTCTAACTGAGTCTGGCCCTTGCACAGCTATCAGGCCGGTATTGTCAGAGATATTTTCCATTCTTGCATCGAAGCGATTTTTTGCCTCGATCCAATTCCAGTCCTTTTCGATATTGGAAGCGTTGACGACTAACATGTAGGCTCGTTCCCCTTCAGAGCAATTATCTTCAGCTAGACGATAAACCAACAAATCGTCGACAATCCCTCCTGTGTCATTTGGCAGACATGAATATTGGATCTCGCCAATTTCCAATTTGCTAACATCGTTGCTCGTCACATGTTGGAGCAGATCCAGTGCCTGCTTGCCTTTGACAATAAACTCACCCATATGAGATACATCAAAAACGCCAACTTTCTGACGAACTTGCTGATGCTCTTCAGTAATCCCAGTATAGACGATGGGCATATTATAACCGGCAAATTCCGCCATTTTGGCTCCTAGCCCAATGTGAATCGATGTGAGCGGTGTATCCTTCATATTAGGTTTTTTATGGGTAAAATTTGATTTCCTGGATGATATCCCCTATTTGGATTTGGTCAACTATCTCTTGACCTGAAATGACTTTGGCAAACAAAGAATATTTACCATTGAGGTGAATTGCAGGACCCTGTGTGATAAAGAACTGTTGCGACTCCGTATCCTTACCAACTGAGGCCATGCCTATCATCCCAGCTTCATTGAATTCGGACTTGCTCAATTCAGAACGCAAGTTGAAGTCAAGGCTTCCATATCCGTCACCTCGATTGCAACCTCCCTGGATTACGAAATTTGGAACCACTCTATGAAAGCGCTTTTGGATAAAATAACGCTTCTGAATGAGCTCCAAAAAGCTTGATACCGTAGCAGGACAATCCCTAGTCAATAGTTTGAGTTGGATGTCGCCTTTATTGGTCTTGATCAGCACTTTGGAAGAATCCTCGAGTCCCGAAAATACATTCCAAGCAATAGGTTTTGCTTTTGCTTTGTAGTCGATTGGATATTCGCGACCCGTCAAGTAATTCAGGCATTTGCTAAAATCAATTGCAGCTTCCAAATCTGCGGGATAGCGCAATTTTTTGAATGCTTTCTCCAAAGCATTGATGGTGATGGTATCAGTCGCATAAGATTTTAGATACAGATCAGGATTGCTTAGGATAAGCGATCCTTCAGATATCAAGCCTACATCTCCGCTTATGATGCCTTGCAAAACAAATGCCGCAATATTCTTGCGAACCTGTCCCAAAGTAGATTTATAAACAGATGCCAATTTGGGATTCGCCAGTATGCGTCCCAGTTGATGCATCGACGCAGTTTTGATCGTCGGGTGATTGGATCGAACTCCATTTTCCCATATAAAAATATAGTTGCTGACATCCTCTGACAATGCCTGAATAATAGCAGCTTTGCGATAGGGATCGGTGCGTTTTAGAAATTCTAAACTCAGAGCATTGTTGATTGTTACCCTCGTTTCCTCTTCACTGTATGGCGTAAATTTATTTGCCGCTGCTAATAACTTGTATTTAACAGGCCATGCCAATGAGTCTGAGGCCATATCGAAGTAGTTGAGGGCGTCGACTTCATTACCATTTTGAAGTATTACCTCAGCCGCAGCATTGGCGATATATTCATTCTTATCCTTGACCAAGTTGGCAATCAACACCTGATAATGCGAAGGATCGAAATGAATTAGGGAACTAACTAACGCAATTTTGACCTTTAAGTCGGTCTCTGTGCCAATATGCGACTCAATCCAAGGATAAATGGTGTCAAGTGAGGTTTTGCTAATTGCCTGTATTAGGTTGATCCTTGTAAATGCGTCCTTTTCAGAATCAAGGCTTGCGATAATCCTGAATACATCAGGACTTGCATCATAATCTGTAGCTCGGTTGAGATAACTGGCCGCAAATTCCTTTGTCAAAGTATTGTATCCCGATTTTGTGGCAAATTCTAGCATCCGCTCCTGGCCTGCGGGCAATTCCATTTTGCGAAGCATAAATTGATAGATACCCCTTGCGAGGCCCTCCATCAAAGCTGTGTCCTTAACTGTATAAGTTTGGACCGCAACCAATTTCTTAAATGTGCTCAAGGAACTTGTCTTGCCGATTGCTTCGAGCAAAGCTGTATGAAATGGGGTATTTTTTCCGAGCGTGTCCGCCTTGGCAAAGGCCCGCACCAAAATCGAATCCGCTTTGGAATTGCGGGTCTGACCAAGGGAGTAAGCTGCCATTCGACGAATTTCCATTACAGGATCAGCAAGCAATGTAGCAATGCTGTCGATAGCATTTGAATCTTGTAGTGACGCAAAACTTCTCAACGCGAGATAGCGATATGTTGCTTGACTCTTATGAAAATATTGATAAAGACTGTCAACAGTTGCTGCATTGGCAAAATCAGCAATTTTGCGACTAAGCGGATCTTTCCAGTCTATCGCTATCTGACCTGCTTCGACGTCGGGAGTAACAGGGACACAGGACAATATGCCGAAAGAACAAATACAGACGAGAAATAAAAGGAATTTAGCCATTGAAGAACTCCTCTTCGTTTTCAGGTTTAAGAAGTAGTGTAGAATCCGAAGGAATCAAAGTGGAATCACTGGGCTCCTCAGGTAGCATCAGACCATGCTCAACCATATATTTGTAGCAGTCAGTTTCAATGCCTAATTCGCCTTTAGGCACTACAAAAGAGGCTGAAGGATCATAGGAAGAAGTGCTTCGCTCAAGTTTATATAGCAGCTTTGCAAATATTGGTCTCGCCATCACGGAACCCTGACCATTGGTCAATGATTGAAATCTCACCCATTTATCGTCGCCACCTACCCAAGTACCGACGACGAGTGAAGGAGTAATTCCCATAAACCAACCATCGACGTAGTCGTTAGTAGTTCCTGTTTTGCCACCCATTTCACTTTTGACACCACTAAATCCTCCTGCTCCGCGCATGTTGTATTTCAACATATCAACCATCACATAATTGGAGGTTGGAGGCAATGCGCGGTTGTCTTCTCTCTTAGGCTCATAAATTACTTTGCCATCACGATCGACGATCTTGGTGATTATGATCGGCTTGCGGTATATTCCATTATTTGCAAATGTCGCGTAAGCCCCAGTCATTTCAAAAACCGATAAATCCGCCGATCCCAGGCAAATTGAAGGTTGCTTTGGCAATCTATATTGACCATCAGATCGAACAATGGTACTATCGATTCCCATATTATGCACGAGACCCCTCACTGGTTCCGGGTCGCCAAGTTGCTTCATAAGGAATACCGATACTGAATTGATGGATTTTGAAAGTCCTTCATATAGACTGACTTTTTTCCATGAAAATCCACCCGTTGAGTTGCCTGGATTCCAAGGTTCCTTAAGTTGGAAATTGCCCTCACCTGGCTCGATTGTATATTGTTTATCAACTACCTGCGTACAAGGTGAAATATACTGCAAAGCCACCGCTGTCGCATACACAAATGGCTTAAATGTCGAACCAACCTGACGATTGAATCGAATGTGATCGTATTGGAAATACTTGTGATCGATGCCTCCAACCCATGCTTTGATCTGACCATTGCGCGGATCCATTGCCAGTACACCAGCCTGAAGAAACATGCGATGATATTTGATTGAATCCAAAGGAGTCATCGTGGCATCCTTTTCGTGCGATTTATTATAGTCAAAGACGGTCATTTTGATCGGAGTGTCAAATTCCTTTTTCACATCTGCCTGGAACTGTGACCAATTGCTCAATAAAGTCTTAAACTTCGAATCATCAATCACGTCCTCGTAACTTGACATTTCGTCATCGGTGATGTATTTACGCTTGAGCAAATTTTTAAGGAATTTCTTGTCTTTGGAGGCAGAGACCAATCTGTCCAAGTCTTTATCATTAAATTCCACACCTTTATACTCCTCTTGCCATGATCGCAGATATTTATTGATGGAACGAGCCCTTGCATTCTGATATCTATCAGAGTTACGTATATGATATAGCAAAGCTGCCTGGCGCAAGTCTAGCTGCCAGTTTTCTGCTTCGTAGGTCCAGGGATCTTTCCCCTTCCATACCTGATTGAATGTCTTTTGCAAATCGGCCATATGCTCATACACGGCTTCTTCTGCCGTTTTCTGAATGACTAGGTCCAAAGGAGTGTAAATCTTGAGTCCGTCTTTGTAGAGATTGTACTTCGTACCATCAGTCTTTACGATGTCGGGGCTATCCAGAATTTTCTTGATTTCCTTGCTCAATTCATTAGTGAAATAGGGAGCTTTACCTGTAAAGCGGGTTTGTCGTTTGAAGTGCGACATGTCAAGCGGCAGCACTTTTAGTGAATCAAAATTGCTTTGGGTGATATATCCCATTTCCTTCATTAGCATCAATACCGTAGTTCGACGATTTTCCACTCTTTCGCGCCAACGCATCGGGTTGTATAGTGAAGGGTTTTTGAGCATGCCGATCAATACTGCTGCTTCTTCTATATTGAGCTCTTTCTGTGGCTTGCCAAAATAGGTCTCTGATGCAGATTGTACGCCATAGGCGCCATTGATAAAATCAAACTGATTGAGGTAAATTTCGATTATCTCCTCTTTCGTATAGCTCTTTTCCAATTTTATGGCTGTGATCCACTCTTTCAGTTTAGTGTTCACCAGGGCAAATGGCCGAACAAAACTCCACATTTCGTCATAATCCTGTCGTGGATAGAGGAGTTTAGCTAGTTGCTGGGAAATAGTACTTCCACCACCCGAACTGCGATCACCCAAAATGGCCGTCTTGATTACTACCCTGGCAAGAGCTTCAAAATCTACGCCACTATGGTTGTAAAATCTTGAATCTTCAGTTGAAATTAGGGCTTGAACCAAGTATGGTGACAATTCGGAATATGGAACCGGGACTCGGTTTTCGATATAGTATTTGTCAATGACCTGTCCGTCAGATGCATAAATTTCGGAAGCAAGGCTGTATTTAGGATTTTCTAGCTCGTCAAATGTGGGCAGATTCTGCAAAGAGACCAGCAACAAGACTAGAGGAATCAAGGCCATTGCAAAGAAGGACAATTTCCAAAGTCTCCGAATGGCGCGATTTTGCCAATCCATGCGGACTTTTTGTGCTTTTGTAAGGGCGGGATCTTTTGAAATCATAGATAGAATACAATTCTGTTCAGCGCGTCAAATATAAGTTCAATTTTATGGGCTAAGGGCAGAAAGTACCTCTGAGGTAATTTTATTGCTGTTGGATGTACATAATGAGCAGTTTGCGCAGACTCTCCATATCCAACAATTGATCAAAACTTGCTCTGCCAATGTCCTCTAAAAATACAAAACGCAATTTTCCCGCATCCATTTTCTTGTCCCTGCCAACATATTTAAGTAATTCGTCCAGCATGTCAAGATGCAGTTGGATGAGAGGAAAAAACTTATCAATCGCACGCCATATTTCATCGCGGTTCTGCGTCTTCAAATGCAACATTTCAGAGGCAATGTATGCTTCAACTCTCAGTCCTGCAGCTATTGCCAGTCCGTGAGGTAGAGGTTGATCTCTGGCCAGATAATAGGACTCGATAGCATGGCCAATCGTATGCCCCGCATTCAAAAGCCTTCGCCTACCTTGCTCTAACGGGTCTTCTTCGACAATTAGGGCCTTGATCGCCAAGGATTGCATAATCAGATCTTTTATTGCGGCTGATTGTATTGATTCGGAATTTATTAGTTGATTCCAATGTTGCTTACTGGCAATCAGGCCATGCTTCATCATTTCGGCCCAGCCTGACAATAGCTCAATATCAGGTAATGTGTTGAGAAAAGCGGGATCGATAATCACCTCCATGGGATTTGAAATAGCTCCAAGCAGGTTCTTGTATGAATTGAAATCTATGCCAAGTTTGCCCCCCACAGAAGCATCAACCATAGATAGCAAACTCGTAGGAACTTGAACAAACCGAATTCCACGCATATAAATTGAGGCGCAGAATCCACCAATATCGCCTATCATTCCACCACCCAGATTGACCAAAATACTTTGTCTGTCCGCTCCTCCTTCGATCAAATGCTCAAAGATCTGACTACTTGATTCCCAGCTCTTATTCTTTTCTCCCGACTGGACACGAATAATCTTAGCGGAATTCAAAGCTGGTATGCCTACGATATGCGGCAAACAGTGCTTTTCGGTATTTTCGTCTACAAGTATGAATATGCTCGAATAAGAAGAATTTGACAATAAAACATCTAAGCTGCTTGCAGCGTGAGCTATCAGTATTTGGTAATTGAAATTGGAAGGAAGTGTTATTGAGCTCATACTGTATTGGAACAAATGAAATAAGTCAAGGCTAGGGGTTTTTGGCTAAACAACAGTTTGGTCTGGGCCCACGTACTAATAAAAAGCTCAGACTGCCTGTAAATGTTCAATGCCCCTTCATCATCCCAGGTACTCAATGTACTCAAATGCGCAGAGTCAGTGGGATCTTGCAATAACTCAAGTGATCGACAACCGGGGAAATGTCTGATTTGCATTTTCGTATTCTCAAAAAGCTCTAGAAACTGCGCAACAAGCTCATTATCAAAGTGCATATGTACGATTCTTCTAATCATGATAAGTATTTGTGGACTGACCTTTCATTTTATTCGAACTTACTTAGCTGCTGCATTGTTTCAATAGTATTCATAAGCAACTATAATCCTTTCCTCGTTTTTTAGCGTCTACTAGGCGCTGAGAATTAAGGTACAAAGGACAAGGTAAAAGATTAATATTTTTTTAATATGTTTTTTGCATATCCAAAATAGAAAGTCGTAACTTAGTTGGTATGGAATGGAATTACTTTTTCGCAACAATTTAAATCCAAAGCATATTAAAACCGAAGCAATCAGTGAGATTCTGCTCAACTTCGACGGAATAGACCCAGTGGAACTGCTGGGTGAGCACAATACCAAACTCAATCTGCTTAAAAAAGCATTTCCTGACATCAAGATCGTCTCACGAGGAGACAGCATAAAGCTGGTAGGTGACAAAAGACAAACGCAAAAAGCCAAGGCAAAATTTGAATGGATGATGCGCTGGCTCAAAGAGAACAACACGTTGCCAGTTCAAGTAGTAGCTGATCTCATGTCTGGATCAAATTACTTTGAAAACCAAATAGAATCAGAGCCTAACCTGTCCAATAATGCGGGTGGCAATGTGATTGTACATGGTAAGACAGGCTTGCCAATCAAAGCGAGAACACGCAATCAGAAGCTACTAGTTGAAGCTTCAGAACACAATGATATCGTATTTGCCGTTGGTCCAGCCGGTACGGGAAAGACTTATACTGCTGTGGCCCTTGCTGTGAAAGCGCTCAAGAACAAGACAGTTAAGAAAATCATTCTGACTCGTCCCGCTGTCGAAGCTGGAGAAAGTTTGGGCTTTTTGCCAGGTGATCTGAAAGAAAAAGTAGATCCTTACTTGCGACCGCTCTACGATGCGCTTGATGACATGATTCCTGCTGATAAACTGGCTCAGTTTATGACGACAAGGATCATTGAGGTCGCGCCACTAGCATTCATGAGGGGGCGAACACTTGACAATGCATTCATTATACTCGATGAAGCGCAGAACTGTACTACACTGCAGCTCAAGATGTTTTTGACGAGGCTTGGACCAAGTGCTAAATGCATTGTTACCGGTGACATGACGCAGATTGATTTGCCATTTAGCCAAAAATCAGGCTTGAAGAGGGCAATTGATATTCTTCAAAATACAGATGGGATTGCTACAATCCATCTTGATGAAGAAGATGTAGTTCGCCACAGATTGGTTAAGGCTATCATCAAGGCTTATAATGACTCTGATGAAAGAATAGCGCAAGAGAGAGATCAATCACCAAGTACTTACCATTCAGGCAGACCCGCAAGAAGGCCTAGAAGGGAGGAGGAAGAGATTCAGCCTCCAGTGCGCAACGAAGAGGAGTAAAGATGGAATTGGGGAAACCTAGCTAAACGAATCAATCTTCGAGGGCAACGCAGTTAAATCCGCGTTGCTCCATAAGTTCAATTAGCTGGAATTCCGCCAGTTCATCGTGCTCTACTTTGAGTATGCGATCGCAATCGTCCAAGTCAAATATCCAACGTCCCAAAGGCAAAATCAATTGATTGAGCAATTCCTCAAGTTGGCTGACATGACTGTTGTCCTGCACTGTTGTTTTAAATACCATTACCATCGGAAATAGTTTTAGCTGAAACTGCTCTTAGTTCGTAATTGGAAAAATTGGTATCGCAGCTTCCTTTCGTTTTCTGCTGATCATTCGATTCAACATGCCCATAAGTAGGATAGCGACGAACATCGAAACCATCACCACATATCCTAGCCAATCGTAATGGTGCATGATTCCATCGGGCGTCTGCACTACGATGAGTCCTGCTATTGCGGCAGCGATACCCCCTGATATCTGTTGCACCGATGCATTGATACTCATAAACGCTCCTCTATCCTGTGGAGCGGGTATGGCGGTAATCAGGGCCGAGGAAGTGATCATACGGGAAGTGATACCTATAAACAAGATAACATTGATCAATATCGCAAGCCAAAGAGGGGTTATACCCAAATGCGTATAGATGGCTACCATCAAAATACTAAGGAGGGATCCCGCAAAAAATAAACGGTATTTCCCCACTTTATCGCTTAGCACTCCGATCATAGGCCCGAAGACCATCGAAAACGCTCCAGTAACTCCATAAAGCAATGGGAGATCTGCCATCGTCAGTCCCATGTTATTTGTGCTGAAAGCACTTCCAAAAGGCATCAACATGAAACCACCAGTTGCCAGTAATGTCGTAGCCAAAAATGTTTTTAAATAGTCTGAATTCTTAAGAGTTTTAGCCAAATGTGCAAAGGGATTTTGCTTGGCGCCTTCGCGCAAATGCGAATCCACAGGTTTCAAATAAGTGAAAATCACGACTCCTACCACTACCCCAAATCCAGCAATCATCCAAAATGGCGCATGCCAGCCCCATCTATTTGCCAAGACTAAACCAATAGGTAGACCCAATACCTGGCTAACCGCAAAGGCCATCTGAACAAATCCCATCACACGACCGCGAACTTCCAATTTGAAGAGGTCGGTGATGATTGCAAAACTGACAGAACTGATGACACCTCCAAATACACCTGTCACAATACGCGCTAGAAGGAGGAGCTTGTATGTCGGTGCAAGAGCACAAAAGACGGTTCCAATCAAGAAACCAGTGTAAAAAAATAATAGCAATTTCTTGCGATCAAACTTGTCAGCAAATCCTGCTGCAAGTATGCCAGAAATCCCTGCGCTAAAAGCATAGGCTGACACAACAAGTCCAAATTGACTAGGATCGACGTTCAGTTCAGTCAAGAGGATCGCACCTAAGGGCGACAAAACCATGAAATCCAAAATCACTGTAAATTGCAAGAAAGCAAGTATAGCTATTACAAATTTTTGGTATGGTGTAAAGACCATTTTGGCCTTTGTTTGCTTTTGTGGGGTTTCCATACTGGAATATATTTTATTGTTGTCAGCTAAATGATTTGATCATTAGGTCAAATGCCTTTTTCATCCGCTCTTCATTCAATTCAAATCTTCGACCCATCATAGATTTACCAGACAAATGGAATTTCACTAGAGTATAAAATGAGCCATAGGCTATTGCCCAAAATATCTCCGGCTCTATTGGCTTGACGGATCCCAACTTTACATGATTGACAAGAAATTGATGCATACTTTCCTTAAACTCCGATACTTCTACTTCAGGACTTTGGATCAAAGGACTGTTGCGAATTTGCTCCATAAATAGGAAATCATCAGGCCTCTCCAGGATAAAAGCCGCACGGTTTTTCCACTGTTGCCACATACCTTCGACGAAGGGCATTTTTGGGTCAAAATCTCTTAGTGAATAATCCGAAAAGGACTTAAATGCACTGAAATAGAGCTGATTAATGAGGTCTTCTCTATGTTTGAAATAGATGTACAAAGTTGCGGGCGACACCTTAGCAGCCTTAGCTAACTTTTGCATACTCATACCTGTCAAGCCTTCGGCAACAATCATTTTGACAGCCTGCTCCCTTATTGTGATCTCCTTCTGCTCGTCTCTGATTCTCATATTGGTGGCAAATATAA
>JBDSUZ010000382.1:0-7879 GCA_039927395.1 Saprospiraceae bacterium
AAAGGGAAATGTCCTTGAACTAGGGCTAGAAGATGAAGTGCCTAGCAGGGCAAATGCATTGTTGGATTCATTGATAACGTATTACAATAAATTGGGAATAGAAGAGAGCAATCAGGTGGCCTTAAATACCATTGACTTTATTGATGAGAGGCTCCAATATATAAGTGGTGAACTAACAGATGTTGAAGGGGGACTGCAGAGTTTCAAAGAGAAAAATAAAACCCTGGGACTTAGCAATGAGGGCGAATTATTGCTCGAAAATCTCAGTGCATACGACAAGGAAGTAGCGACCCTCGAAATTCAAAAAGAAATACTCAAAAACATCCAAAAGTATTTGAGTGACGACCAAAAGGCATTTGATTATGTGCCTACCAATTTGGGATTGACAAACCTCACCCTGGTGGGATTGCTCGAGCAATTCAACATGCTTTTATCGCAACGACTCAGATTGAGTTCTACCGCTGGGGAATCCAATCCTCGATGGTTGGAGATCAATGCTCAAATCGAAAGTATCCGTTCCAAGATCATTCAGAATATCAATTCGATTCAGCAAGATTTCAATGTTGCGCTGCAAAAGACGCAGAATAAAGCCCGAGAATTGCAATCACGAGTCCGCGCTGCTCCAAAGATGGAGAGGCAGTTTCTCGAGATCCGTCGTCAACAGAATATCAAAGAGAGTCTTTATTTATTCCTCCTACAAAAACGTGAGGAAGCGGCCCTGTCACTTGCTATGACGGTGCCAAATGCGCAGATTATTGATCCGGCAAATAATACGGTGAAGCCGATAAGGCCGATGAAGTTTAACATATTTCTAATTGCCATGGCGATCGGCTTAATCGTATCTTCTATTATTATTTATTTGCGTGAAACCCTAAATACCAAAATTGAGGACGAAAACGATTTAACATCATTAACTTCAGTTCCACTTTTAGGCAGAATTAGCAAGAATAGTCAAAAGACTTCGATTGTCGTTACCAAAGAGTCCCGGACAATCATTGCTGAATCTTTCAAAGCATTAAGAACCAACCTGAATTTCATTAAGAATGACAACCCCTCGACAGTAATTTCTATTACCTCGACAATCAGTGGCGAGGGGAAATCATTTATTTCCATCAACTTAGCTCTTGCTTATGCTGCCCTAGATAAGAAAGTGGCGCTAGTTGGGATGGATTTGAGAAAGCCTAAACTTACTGATTATCTGGAAGAGTCTAATCCTTTGGAAGGAGTCAGTACATATCTAGCCGGGCGGAGCAATTTTGAATCAATTTTATTCAAAACCAATATTGGAGAAAATATTACACTTGTACCGTCAGGGCCAATACCGCCCAATCCAAATGAACTATTGCAAAACGATCGACTCAAAGTGCTGATCGACGAATTGCGAAGCCGGTTTGATTATATCATTATTGATACCTCCCCGGTAGGTCTCGTTTCCGACGCTATAATTATCTCAGAGTTTGCGGACCAAACTCTATATATAATTAGGAAATCCTATACCGAGAAAGGGGCGTTGAAACTTCTAAATGAACTTTATATAAGTCACAAAGTGAAAGGGCTCGGCATTGTCCTAAATGGGATTACATCCAATAATAGATATGGGTCTTATAGTTATTCAAATCAAAAATATTATACCTACTACGATAGTGAAGAAAGGGGACTAATGGCAAAGGTAAAGTCATTTTTGCGAATAAAATAATGGCAATAAAAGATAGAATTCGCCAAGCCTATGGGAGGTTTATTCAGAAAGGCCACAAGCGAAGCGTCGAGACAAAAACAAACATTTTTTTCTCGTTTCTTTTGAAAGGACTTTCTGTAATTGTGAATATTGCCTTAGTTCCGCTATCTATCAAATCCATCCATTCCAATGAATATGGAATTTGGCTCACGCTTAGTTCGATTATTGCCTGGATAAGTTTTTTTGATGTGGGTTTTGGTCATGGGTTAAGGAATAAATTTGCTGAGGCCCGAGCTAGGAACGATACAGAGATTCTAGGCTCCTATGTCAGCACTACTTATGCTTCTCTAATTGTCATTTTTGTTCCGGTACTTATTATTTTTCTCAGCATTAATCGGTTCATTCCCTGGGCAGATTTTCTAAATGTTCACAGCCTTCCAAATACTGAATTGGTCGAATTGACATCAATTATGCTTGGTCTGTTTTGTGTTCAGATGGTCTTAAAAACTATTAATATCATCTACATAGCTGACCAGAAACCATATAGAGCGGCGATGACGGATACAATGGGCCTTGTACTGACCTTAGTAGCTGTATGGATTATGTATGTTAGTGATAATGCCTCGTTGATCAATTTGGCACTAGCTACCGGAATTGGTCCTTTGATTGCTTTGGGGATAGCTACTGCGATTGGATTTGGGGGCAGATATCTTGATTTACTGCCGAGTCTGAATAAGATCAAGTGGACACAAGCTAGAGAGATACTTCAGCTTGGTGTTAAGTTCTTTGTAATTCAATTTTCGGCTATTGTTATCTTTCAAACTTCGAATGTCCTAATTGCCCGATTAATTGGACCCGATTCTGTTACTGTCTACAATATTGCCTATAAGTACTTTTTCATGGTCAGTATGCTGTTTAGCATTGTTCTCACTCCATATTGGTCTGCTTCGACTGATGCATATGTAAAGGGTGATTTTGTATGGCTTAAACAGACCATTAGTGGGCTAAATAAAGTTTACCTGATATCAGTAATTGTTGTGATTTTGATGACCATATTTGCTACATCAGTTTACAAGTTGTGGATAGGTAGCGAAATTCAGGTTCCGTTGATGGTTTCGATCTTGATGGCAATTCATGTGTTGCTTTTCAATCGTTTTAATTTGTTCATTTCAATAATTAATGGAATAGGCAAGGTTAAACTTCAATTGATTGCCAACATAGGTATTAGCATACTTTTTATTCCCTTAGCATATTCTCTTGTTAAAGAATTTGGAATAGTGGGTATCATTTTAGCGAACATTCTTGTTGCAACAATTCATGCCGTTCTAGGTCAAGTGCAGGTCAGCAAATTGCTGCATAATAACGCCAGAGGTCTATGGAACAAATAACAGGAGAATGAAAGGAATATTGCGAAATCCAATTACTCTGTGGCTTGTTTGGTTTATCAAATCGAGATATCAACTTTTGCTATATCGTGGACGGCACCTATCACTTGGCTATATGAGCAGGCTCAGCAATGTCAAGATCGGCCTTTATGATACTTTTCACCAAGAGGTTTCAATTTCCGACTCTGTAGTCGGAAATTTTGTATATGTGTCTAATAATTCCAATATTTCGAGATGTCAGATTGGTAGTTTTTGTTCGATTGGACCAAACGTTAAGATTGGCATGGGCATCCACCCCACAGATCATATTTCAACAAGCCCTATATTTTACTCTACTAAGAGGCAATGCCAGATCACTTTTGTTGATAAAGATCTGATTGAAGAACATGGAAGCGTTGAAATTGGAAATGATGTATGGATTGGTGCCAATGTCATCATAATTGACAATGTCAAAATTGGGGACGGGGCAATTATTGCAGCAGGAGCGGTAGTCAATCGCGATGTGCTACCATACTCTATTGTCGGAGGAGTTCCGGCAAAAGTCATAAGAATGCGCTTTGGTGATTTAGAAATCAAGCAGCTATTGCAAATTAAATGGTGGAATAGGGACATTGACTGGATTAGGAAGAATGCATCTTTATTTGCAACCCCCCAGCTTTTTTTTGCTGATTTAAAGTTTGAGGAACAGAACGAATTGGATAAATGAAAGAGAAAAGCAAAGGCTTAATTTCCAAGCTTCCTTTGGTTGCTGCGAATAAAAGTGGTTGGCCTTGGACAAGAGAAAGCATATTTGTCGAAGCTAGTAGTTATCCTAGGATTACAATAGTTACACCTTCATTCAATCAAGGAGAATTTATTGAGGAGACCATTCGAAGTGTGTTACTTCAAAACTATCCCAATCTTGAATATATAATCATTGATGGAGGGTCTACCGATGACTCCACTTCCATCATAAAGAAGTACGAACCATGGTTAACATATTGGGTTTCTGAGCAAGACAAGGGACAAAGCCACGCTATTAACAAGGGACTTCAACGAGCAACGGGAGAACTGAGTGCATATCTGAATTCAGATGACGTGTTAGTGGAATCAACACTTTTTGCAATTGCTGCTTCGTATTCAAATTCAGACTCCGATGTATTCTACGGTCATGCATACATTACTAATGCTAAGAGTAAAATCAGGAGTATTTCAACGGCACAGCCATTCACTTTGGAGCATTACAAGTATGGATTGCACCAAATCAATCAGCCAGGCTCCTTTTGGAGACATAAAGCATGGCAGGAGATTGGAGCCTTCAATGAAGAAAATAAGACCTGTATGGATGGCGAGTTCTTTTTGAATTTATTCCACAGAGAGTATAAGTTTTGTCGATTGGACTTTCCCGTTTCATACTTTAGAATTCACATGAACTCCATTACAGGTTCTGATAGATCTAAGTTGGTCTATGAACAGGATCATCGCAGGCTATTGAAAACATATTGTCAGGATAGCAACTTATCAGCAATAGCCAGGATTTGGATGATGATGGGGTACTTTTTTCAAAGACTTATCTCATTTAGATTTATTCTTTTTAGGCTCCAATGAGGGATTTATATTTTGTGTTATTTTTCCTGGTTGGTCTTCTTTGGTATGCTCCCATTGTCTTTATTGGAACATTTCGAATAGGTGAGTTGATCTGCATGTTGACTTGCATTAGTTGCTTTTTAGCAATTGTCAATTTCATACGTAGTAATAAGACTATTAGTAACCTGTTTCGTTTTTGGGCATTGACATTTGCGCTCATTGCTATTAGCAATATTTATAATGGTACGGATTCGGTTGGGCTAATGAAAGGTTTGGCAAATTATGTTTTTATTCTTTCTACTTTCTTATTTTTTGCCTTTTTTCTAAAACAGAATATTTACTTAATTGTTGGATTTCTAATTGGTCAAGCCTTGGGAGCAAATTTTTTCTCTCCCTACCTTTTGACAAACGACATATTTGGTGATAATTACTTTGACATAGCTATAGTGCCCGTTTTAAGACCAACTCTTTACGTACTTTGTATTTTTTTGAGTTCCATTCCTTCTATCACAATATTTCTTGCAATTGGAGTGGCTATACTATCTATTTATAACAATGCTTCATCAACAGGTGGCACTATACTATTGGGTTCAATCTTGAGTTATCTCAAGTTTTTTATAAGAAAATTGAATATGAGAACATTGGGAATCATCCTCTTGATCATTTCCTCAATTACGCTGTACATTACCAAGTTTACACTTGATAGTAATGAGCAACTATACAATCCATGGGTGACAAAAAGTAGCAGCCCCCTTGTGGTCTTTTTGTATTCCATCCATAGAATTGAACCCTTGATAGGACTTAAGGCTATATCGGACAAACCATTGATTGGACATGGATCACATACCAAAACGAATTTTTACACACGATGGGCCATTCAACAAGGCATTATTACCAAATACCAGATGACCGGAGAACGGGAAGAAATGATTCCTGTGCATTCGGTCGTGTTGACATCAATGGTAGAAGGTGGTATTTTTGCAGGATTGCTTTGGATTTTTATAGTGTTTTACTTGCTAAAATCAATTCCCAATATGTTATTTAGGAGCCCTAGAAAATACGCGATTGTTGCTGTATTAATGGTGATGGATTCAATGTGGAATATTTTCTTCTCACCCTTGGGTTATGCTAGATTTGATCTTCCTATAATTTTTGGGTTTATATGGGCCTTAAACACCTATCACTTAAGAGTTAAGGCGAATCCAACACCAAACTTTGGCCAGGTCGCTATATGAGGGTCTTAGTATTATATACGCAGCTGGCTGGTTACTTTTACGATTGTCTTTTGGCCTTGCTTGCAGAGACTGATGTAAAAGAAATATTGGTATTTGCGTCAGCTCCCGTTAGTTTAGCTCCATTCGAGTTTGAGCCGAATGAGAACTTAGTGATTCAGAATCTAGATGATCTGGACCCTTTTGAGATTGCTCAAATGTCAATCAAATTCAGTCCAGATCTAGTATATATTGCGGGTTGGTCTAGCCGTTCGAACCTTAAATTGTGTCGATATTTTAAACACAAAGGGGTTCCCATAATTTTAGGACTAGATAATCAGTGGAATGGTTCGTTTAGACAATGGATTGGAAAATTTGTGTCTCCTTGGTTAATAAGGCGGAGTACCACACATGTATGGGTGCCGGGAATTTATCAATATGAATTTGCAAGACATTTGGGTTTTAAACGGAGAGAGATATTGTTTAATCTGTATTCGGCAAATGTGTCTTCGTTTGGCAAGGATGTCAAATTGAACCTTGTTAAAAAAGAGAAGGAGTATCCACATGTATTGCTATTTGCAGGCAGGCTGGTTCCAGAGAAGGGTATTCGAGAATTATTAAGAGCTTTTTCAAAACTAAAATCTGCTACAGGAAATGATTGGGAACTTTGGATCATAGGTAATGGGCCAATAGCTCAAGAGGATTCCTTCAGCAAAGCCGGAGTTCGACATTTGAATTTTGTTCAACCAAAGGATCTGCCTTCGCTATTTGCAAAATGTGGAGCGTTTTGCTTGCCCTCCTACTTTGAAAATTGGGGGGTAGTAATTCATGAAGCTGCCGCTGCAGGCTTGCCTATACTTGCTTCAGATGCTTGTGGCGCGACTACAGCTTTTGTCAAGCATGGTTACAATGGGTATATCTTTCATAGTGGCAATCAGAGGTCGCTAGAAAATCAATTGGCAAACTTGTTGGGTGAACCAGACCAAGTACTTGTCCAAATGGCTAGTAGATCTAGTGAAATGGCAAAGCAAATCTCTCCAACAATATGGGCTGCCACACTTTCGTCACTCCTTGAAAATCCCGATTTAGTTCGCAAATCTTTGCCTTGAAATGTGATTTGTACAGCATTGTGAAATGCAAGAAATATATTAATTATATCTGCATATTTTCTCTCAACCATTTATTAAGTTTAGTAGATTCAATGCTCTATGTTGCTTTTAATTCTTCCTGTATTTCGTTTTTATTCCCTCCCCCATGTGTGGTATAGCAGGAATTTGCAGTGACTCAGCGCGATATGCGACTGAGTCCAATATTCGCCGAATGTCAATGGCTCAGTCCCATAGGGGTCCTGATGGACAAGGTATATGGCTGGGCCCTGGAATAGCCTTGGGCCATCGTAGGTTATCTATCATTGACCTTAGCCATTTGGGCGATCAACCAATGCATGATGTGAGCAACCGCTATACATTGGTGTATAATGGTGAGATCTATAATTATAGGGAGCTAAAGGCCCTATTGCCTCAATATCCTTTTCGCAGCGATAGTGATTCAGAACTTGTACTGGCAGCGTATATACGATGGGGTGCCGAATGCCTGCTTAAGTTCAGGGGTATGTTTGCATTTGCTATTTGGGATTCGATTGATAAGAGCCTGTTCTTGGCGAGAGATCCATTTGGTGTAAAGCCACTGTATTATAGCCATATTGGAAATACAATTGTGTTTGCCTCAGAGGTGAGAGCAATGCTGGCATCCGGCATTATTTCCCATAGACTCAATGCAGAAAGCATTCAGGATTACCTGATCGATCAAGCAGTCTATGCGCCTTTTTCCATGCTTGAAGATGTCTGTCAGATATCAGCGGGCAGCTATCTGAAGTACAGCAAGGGAAAAGTGGAAGGTGCAAATTATTTGCCTGAATTGTCCACTATCTATAAGGGAGGGAGCAAAGATCATGAAAGCGATTTATTGCCTCTACTGCAGCAATCTATTGCTCGGCGAATGGTGAGTGATGTACCGGTTGGAGCCTTTTTATCGGGAGGAAT
>JBDSUZ010000383.1:0-3315 GCA_039927395.1 Saprospiraceae bacterium
ACATAGGACATCTGTAATGTGATGCTGCTCAAGAGGATTACCGCTGTATTGAAAAAGAAAATATCAGGCAACCTAAATTCGAGCCAATTGCCTTGTGCTTGTCTGACAACATATGCGCTAGTCAGAGCCGTGAACATCATAATCATACCTGCCAGAGATGCCCATAAGGCAAATTTCTGAGGATGAATTCTCGTTGGTGTCTGTATGCTCAATTGTCCCATATCAGATGTAATGTGTTCCAAGCCAAATAGCAATCAATACCAATGGCAAATAGAAAAATGATGTAAACATTACAATCAAAGCACTCTTGCGGGTACCATGATGATACATACCCCAAGCAGTGTACGCATAGAACAAACTAAACAACAAAACGATGCCGCCAAAAAACCAGTTATTAACTCCAATCCAAACTGGAAATAAGCTAACAGGAATCAAAAGCAATGCATAAATAAAGGCTTGCGTCGCAATACTGCGATCAGGCTGATCACCATTTGCCGGCAAAAATTTGAATCCTGCCTTTTGATAATCTTCAAATCCAAGCCATCCGATGGCCCAGAAATGTGGGAACTGCCAAAGAAACTGGATAGCGAATAAAGACAATGCTAATGAAGTGAGGTGACCAGAAGCGGCTACTACACCAATCATTGTCGGCAAAGCACCAGGAATAGCACCTATCAACACTGCGGCTGGAGAAATCCTTTTCATCGGTGTGTATACAAATGCATACAACACGACTGAAATAGAACCCAAAACAGCTGCAATGGGATTGAACAATGCTAAAAGCATAATGCCAAGTACACACAGCACTCCTGCAGTGATGACAGCCTCAGATACGGTCATTCGACCAGTAGCTAAAGGCCTGTTAGCGGTCCTGCGCATCAGTTTATCAAAGTCTTTTTCGAGTACTTGATTGAGACTATTTGCCGCTGCTGTGATACAAAAACCGCCAAGTATTAGCACACTAAGTGCCTTCCATGTTTCAGTGCCTTCATAGGCAGCAAGGAAGCCAAATACTGCTGACAGTACGACCAGCGATGTCAATCTGAATTTGATCAACATAGCAAAGTCACTCAGCTTTTGGCCGAGGATAGTTGCTAGATTGGTTGATATTGCTTTGACAGTCACCTATTTAAAATCTTTGTGCTCAGAAATTCTGATTATCAATGTTCGCCTGCGTCCTTCTCGCCCTCAGCCAATGGCTGAATTTGAACGATGAAGTCTTCTTCAGCCCCATCCTTGCTATAGTCATAAGCCCAACGTTGGACTGCAGGGATTCTACCCGGCCAATTACCATGTCCAGGCCTGATTGGCGTCGTCCATTCAAGTGTATTCGCGCCCCAAGGGTTTGCGGTTGTTACTTTTTTGCCTTTCCAGATGCTGTAAAAGAAATTGATCACAAACATAATCTGTAGGAAAAATGTGATGATCGCCGCTACTGTTATGAATTTGTTCATATCAGCAAAATTGGAGAATGTATCGAAATTGTCAAAGCGATAATACCGCCTTGGCACACCTGCCATACCCATATAGTGCATCGGCCAGAATACTGCGTAGGCGCCGATGATAGTACCCCAGAAATGTATCTTCCCAAGTGTCTCATTCATAAATCGGCCGTACATCTTAGGATACCAATGATAAATACCGGCAAACATCCCAAAGAATGCTGCCACTCCCATCACAATATGAAAATGCGCAACTACAAAATAGGTATCATGCATCTGGATATCAATAGCTGAGTTGCCCAAGAATATACCTGTCAACCCTCCAGAGATAAACATCGATACGAATCCGATACCAAACATAGAAGCGGCATTCAATCGAAGATTACCACCATAAATCGTTGCAATCCAGTTGAATACTTTCACCGCAGATGGCACCGCTATGATCAAGGTAAATAATACAAAGAAGTTGGAAATAAATGGATTGACACCTGCCATAAACATGTGGTGAGCCCACACGATAAATGACAAAAATGCGATAGCCAAGATTGAAAATACCATCGCTTTGTATCCAAATACAGGTTTTCTGCTGTGTACTGATAGTACTTCAGACACGATACCCATCGCTGGCAGAATGATGATATAAACCTCCGGGTGACCCAAGAACCAGAACAAATGCTGATAAAGGATCGGGCTTCCTCCTACTCTGTCGAGTGGAGCTCCACCAATATAGATTTCGCTCAAATAGAAGCTCGTGCCCAATGAACGGTCAAATACGTTTAGCAACAAACCTGATACCAATACAGGGAATGATAATAGCCCAAGTACCGCGGTGATCAAGAATGCCCAGATAGTAAGCGGCATGCGCCACATGGTCATCCCTTTTGTTCTCAAATTCAAGACAGTGGTGATATAATTAATACCTCCCAAGAGAACCGAGACTACAAATAGGACCAAGCTCAATATCCAAAGCGTCATACCTGCCCCCGACCCCGACGAGGCTTGGGGCAATGCACTCAAAGGTGGATAGGCAGTCCATCCTCCCGAAAACGGCCCTGTATTAAGGAATAATGAGAACATCATCACCACGCTCGCCAAAAAGAAGAACCAGTATGAAAACATGTTCAATAGTGGCGATGCCATATCGCGGGCACCTAATTGAAGGGGTATCAGGATATTGCTGAACGTTCCGCTCAAGCCCGCTGTTAACACGAAGAATACTAGGATAGTTCCATGCATTGTTACCAATGCGTAGTAAAATTCTGGCGCTAGGGAGCCGATTCCAGCTTCGTTGACGACAATCCATTTGCCAAGCAATGGCTTTAACCATGCCATAGATGCTTCTGGGAATCCCAATTGCAAACGGAAGATCACTGACATCGCAGCTCCTATGATCGCCCAAATAATACCGGTGATCAGGAATTGCTTTCCGATCATCTTATGGTCTTGAGTAAAGACATAAGTTGTGATAAAGTTGGACTGAAATTTATCACCGTCATGATGCGAATGAAAATGATCATCTACACCCAATTCCTGGATCAGAGCCTCATCTTTAGCACTTATTTCGTTAGCTGACATTTTATTGCAAATTTAGCTTTGTTGTTGAATTTGTATTACTGGGCCTTGTTAAGGAATGGGTCGCCCTCTTTTCCTTCCACATTAGCCTTGTAAAAAGACTTTTGACTACCAGCCCATAAAATGTACTCTGACTGCGATACGATCTTGACAGGAACTCGCATTGAAAAGTGACCAGTTCCACAAAGTTCCGCGCATGCCAATTCATATGTAAATACTTCCCATTTTTTCTTTGATTCCGGGTCATTTGGATCGGCCGGCTCATTATATTCAGGGTATTTTCTCAATTCTTGGCGGTATT
>JBDSUZ010000384.1:0-7410 GCA_039927395.1 Saprospiraceae bacterium
ACTAGTCGATACATTGCTTCCAATATTTACCATTCAGAAACTAGGTTGGACAAATACTGAGTTCTCCCACATTTTTTCGATTTCTACTATCGTTGGTGGGATATCTGGAATGATGCTTGGGGGGCTATTAGTGGACTATTTTGGCAAGAAGAAAATGATGTCAATATACTTGGTATTATTAGTCGTCTTGTTAACCACATTCTCCTTTATTCCCCAGCTTTGGGCGCATAAATCAGTGATTTTCGGATTTATTTTTGCCTATTATATCTTATATACTTTTCTAACCATCGCCGTGTTTGCCACTGCCATGAATTTATGTTGGAAAACAGTTGCAGCGACGCAATTTACCCTATTTATGACCTTGTCAAATACCGGTAGATCAATAGGCTCATGGCTGATTGGAGTGCTAAAATCTTATATGATCTGGGATCAGATTTTCCTATGTGTTGCAGTAGCACCTCTACTTGGCTTGATATTATTTCAATTTATTAATTTACTAAAACATCAGCGTTCTGTTGCCGGATTTTCATCATCGATCAATCCGACCTCCACTGACCCTGAAATATTAGAAATGAGGGCTGAACTCGATAACATATTCTAATTTCACAAGCGACATGGAAAACTCCCCCACCGAACTAAAACGAGTCATCGGCGTCGCCGGCCTGGCATTTACTGTCATCAACGGAACTATTGGAGCCGGCATCTACGTATTGCCAGCGATAATCGGGATAGAATTGGGTACCGCAAGCATACTTGGTTTCATACTTTGCGCATTGATGTTTACGGCAATCATCCTTTGTTATGTTGAAGTAGGAAGTAAAATCAAGACTTCAGGCGGATCATATGCATATGTTGAAGCGGCATTTGGTCCCATGGCTGGCTTTGTGACTAATTGGATGTTGTTTTTTGGATGGGGCATATTGAGTAGCGCGGCAGTCTTGAATATGGTTGCAGATTCTCTGACCCTCATGTTCCCGATTTTGAGCGCGCCAGGCATGCGTGTTGGACTATTTGTATTATTGGTTGGATTTATGGTATTGCTCAATGTGCGCTCCGTCAAAGGCAGCGTCGCATTTGTATCGGGAATTACTTTGGCCAAATTGATCCCATTATTTGCAATTATCATATTTGGCGCAGCATTTATCGACGGCAATAATCTCAAATTGGAAGCATTGCCCAGTATCAGTTCATTCGAAAATACAGCAATCATCCTATTTTTTGCGTTCGCAGGCTTCGAATCAGCATTGAGTGTAAGTGGCGAATTGAAAGATCCAAAGCGAACAATTCCCAGGGGAATTCTTCTTGGCGGATTGCTAATCCTCTTGACTTATATCCTTATTCAAGTGGTAGTGCAAGGAATACTTGGAGCGCAGTTGATCGAGTTCAAAGCTGCTCCTTTGGCGGCTGTTGCACAACGCATTGTCGGTCCAATCGGCGCCACAATATTACTCTTAGCTGCAGTATTGTCGGGATTTGGTGCAATCATTGGCGATGTCCTACTCTCCCCTCGTCTCCTTTATGCTGCTGCAAAAGATGGGTTATTTCCTGCATTTCTCAAAAAAATTCACCCTCGTTTTGGTACACCCTATTGGGCAATCATTGCCTATGCCTCTCTAATTTTTATCTTCTCCGTAGGAGGAGAATTTAAGCAATTGGCAATATTGGCCAGCGGCGCCCTCCTATTGGTTTATCTCGGCGTCATTCTGTCTACGATCAAACTGAGAATGACTAAACAACATACAATTGAAAAGACATACAAAGTACCCGGAGGTTTGACGATTCCCATTTTGGGAATTATTGCAATAATATGGGTCCTTTCTAATCTTAGTATGCAGGAAAATGGAGCATTATTGATCTTCTTGGTCGCGATATTGGTACTATATTTTGTGACGAGGAAATTGAGAAAGCCACAACAGGATATGGAGGAATTGCCAAAGTAGAGATCTCAACTTTGTTGCTACAATATTTCATACAACCAAACTAGAAATTTTTTTACCTGGTTTTCCTTCTGTGGAGACTCAAATGATTTCGCTTTGCCTGTTATATGGCGCCAGATTTTCCATCAAAGTGTTTCTCTAGTTTGACGCTTGAATTGCCTCCTTTCGAGCTGTGCTCCCACGCAGTGGGATATTCCTATACTCGCAAACCCTTTATCCACAAGAGTCATCAAAAAAATCAAACTTAAATTGAAATATGACGTTCTGTGAATGAAGTACTTGATAGCAAGAATACCTGCTAAGTTGAAAACTCAGCGTTTAGAGGCGCTATAAAAGGGTTGTCTAATAAATAAATGTAAAATGAAACCCAAAGAACCCCTTGCCAAAAGAAGCCAGCACTCCTCAACAGCCAAAACAACTCAGTACCCCATTGAGAACGCTTACTCGTTACCAATTGAAGCTATTGTGGACATCCTTGCAACCGATCAGAAAACTGGCTTATCCGAAGCTGATATTCCCCAAAGAGTCAGCAAATATGGTCTAAATAAATACGAGGAACAAAAGAAGAAAAGCATTCTTCTTTTACTTGTAGAGCAGTTCAAAAGTCCGATTATTCTCTTATTGGTGGTGGCAGCCGTAGTATCACTTTTATATCAACAATGGTTAGAGGGCGGATCAATAATTGGAGTCATATTCATCACTGCTTTGCTAGGGTTTTTGATGGAAATGCAGGCCCGCAGATCAATGCAGGCATTGAAGGACATGGACGTAAGTGTTTCGAAAGTGCGACGAGACAATGCGCTTAAAGAGATTCCATCGGAAAATATTGTGCCCGGCGATATCATAGTGTTGGAAGCCGGAGATATGGTATTGGCTGATGCCCGGCTAATAGAAATAAATCAACTTCAAATCGATGAATCACCTCTTACCGGAGAGTCCTTGCCCATCACAAAACTGATAGAAATAATAGAAAAGGATGCAAGCCCTGCTGACCAACTAAATATGGTGTTCAAAGGCACATCCGTCACAAAAGGTAATGCCAAAGCCATAGTTATAGGCACCGCAGTTCACACGGAATTAGGAAAAATCACAACTCTAGTAGACAATGCCCAACAAACAGCTACACCACTAGAAAAAAAGCTACAAGGGCTAACCAAAAAATTGATGTGGATAACTGCCGTCTTCGCTGTTATCTTCATTGGCACAGGAATATTGCAAGGTAAAGAGCTTGCTCTAATATTGGAAACCGCTATTGCTTTGGCCGTAGCCGCCATTCCCGAAGGCTTGCCAATCGTGTCCACCATTGCACTTACCTATGGCATGTTGCGAATGGCTCGCAAACACGTCCTAATTAAACGTCTGGCTTCAGTTGAAACACTTGGTGGCATTAACACTATTTTTACAGACAAAACCGGCACATTAACAGAAAATAAAATAGAAGTAAGTTCTGTCTCCTTTCTAGATGAAACGCTGGAGATAGTCCATGATAAATCCCTTAGCTCCGAAAATAATAAAACGGCTTTAGACAAATTGCTGCTAATCTCAATATTATGCAATGATGCAGTTATTAGCAAAAATAAAAAGCAACAAGTTGGAGATCCCATGGAAGTCTCATTGTTGAAATTTGCAGTGCTTAACGAACGAAATGTAGCTGAAATCAAAGCAGAATATAAACGTATTGAAGAATTGCCATTTAATTCTGAAAGCAAATTGATGGGAACCTTGCATCAAAATGGCAAAGCGAATTTTGTGGCAGCTAAAGGCGCGATAGAGGCAATATTATTAAAATGCAACTCAGTATATAGCAAGGATCAAATAGTACCATTGACGGATAAGGAGAAAAAGGCATTCCTGGCCAAGGCTGAGGAAATACAAGCACAAGGACTTCGGGTGCTGGGATTTGCTTACAATGAATCAGGTAAAATTGATCATAGCAATTTTATGCAGGATCTGGTCTTTGTCGGCTTCATTGGCTTTTTGGACCCGCCCCGCATGGATGTAATCGGAGCATTGCGATCATGCCATAAAGCCGGAATAAAAGTCATTATGATCACTGGAGACCATCCGGCCACAGCACTGAATATCGCCGAAAAAATCAAGCTTTCTGAAACTGACAACATTGTACTGACAGGAAAAGAATTAGATACGAAAATCGACAAGAAACAATTGTTTGCTGCTACCATTTTTGCCAGAGTAACTCCAAAGCAAAAGCTAGATATGGTCAGTCTTTATCAAAAACGAGGCGATATAGTGGCTATGACTGGCGACGGCATCAACGATGCACCTGCATTAAAACAAGCAGATATCGGAATCGCAATGGGCATAAGAGGAACACAGGTGGCCATTGAAACTGCAGAAATGGTGCTGAAGGATGATTCCTTCAAATCCATCGTTTCGGCCATAAAGCAAGGAAGGGTAATCTTTCAAAACATCAAGCGATTTTTGGTGTATTTGCTTTCCTGCAATTTGAGTGAAGTATTGATTGTGTTTCTATATGGACTGTTAAACTTCCCATTTTCGATTTTACCAATGCAGATTCTGTTTCTCAATCTGGTAACTGACATCTTTCCAGCCTTGGCATTAGGCATGGGCAAGGGCAATAAGCTCGTAATGGATCTGCCTCCTCGAAATCCAAAAGAACCGATCGCAACGAAAAAAGACTGGCTAAGTATCGTTTTGTATGCCATTATATTGGCCGCTCCGATATTTTTGGTTACCTACTATTTTAGTTACTATCTAAATTATGACGCAAAGGTCTGCAATAACATTACTTTTCTCACTTTGGTACTGTCTCAACTTTGGCACGTTTTTAACCTCCCTTCCAAAAGGATTTCCTTCTTCAAAAATGAAGTAACACAGAACAAATTTGTATGGTCTGCTATACTCATTTGTATCATAATTGTAATGCTATTCTATTGGATAAGTCCGTTAAACACGATAGTGGGACTTGAACGATTTGATGCTAAGATCTGGATAATTATTGTAGCAACAAGCCTATGTCCAGTAGTATTGATTCAGTTGCTCAAAAGACTCCTTCGGATAATTGATTAATTTGATGCTACCTTAAATCGAAGCAACATTTTGGACAAATTATGAGAAGGACAATAAAATACTATCGACTGATTTGGTTCAAGAACGATTTGCCAGCCGGACTTTCCGTATTCTTGGTAGCATTACCCCTTTGTCTGGGCATTGCACTAGCTTCAGGTGCTCCACTTTATGCTGGACTTCTGTCGGGCATCATAGGCGGACTTGTAGTGTCACTAATCAGTGGTTCTCATTTAGGTGTATCAGGGCCCGCTGCTGGTTTGACAACACTTATTGCCGCCTCGATCATCTCACTAGGCGATTACAAAATATTTTTACTCGCCGTAATGATTGCGGGACTGTTTCAGTTGACTCTCGGATTACTTAAACTCGGAACAATTGCAAGTTACTTTCCCTCTTCAGTGATTAAAGGAATGTTGGCAGCAATAGGAATAATTCTCATCTCAAAACAAATTCCAATCGCTTTGGGATATGATTCACCTGACTTTTGGACAAGCGCTTTTCCGCAACTTTTTTCTCCAAGCAATTACGGTGGATTCCTTGAAAACTTTAATCACCACATAACAAAGGGGGCGATTTTAATCACAGTTACTTCAATAATAGTTCTCATCTTACTCCAACATCCATCAGCAAAAAGACTTAAAATAATTCCGGCACCCCTAATAGTTGTTTTGATCGGAATCATTGCAAACATTCTTTTTACTAATTCCCTTTCGGATTTTGCGCTCAAGCAAACACAATTGGTAAATATTCCTTCCAATCTCTTTGCCAGCATTTCTTTTCCCGACTTTTCAAAAATATTTTCCTCAACAGAGATTTGGAAGGACGGAATCATAATCGGCATGCTGGCGACATTAGAAACTTTGCTTTGTGTAGAAGCTGTTGACAAATTGGACATTCGCAACCGTATCACTCCAGTAAATCGCGAATTAATTGCTCAAGGCATAGGTAATATGGCCTGTGGTCTGCTTGGTGCAATTCCAATGACAGCAGTTGTTGTGAGAGGCGCGGCAAACGCAGACGCAGGTGGAAGAACAAAACTCTCGGCATTCACTCACGGACTATTTCTATTGATCGCTGTACTATTTATTCCCTTCGCATTGAATATGATTCCCTTCGCCTCGCTCGCGGCTATACTAATCATCACGGGTTACAACTTGACAAAACCCAAACTATACCGCAATATGTGGAGTTTAGGATGGAAACAATTCCTTCCATTCGCTTTTACAATAGTTGCGATTCTCTCTACGGACCTACTAATTGGCGTGAGCATTGGGCTGTTGATTTCCATCTACTATATTGTACGCAATAATTTCAAGGCAGAGTATAAAATCACTGAATCCAAACAACAGGGTATTCAAAATTTCCTCATTAAACTTAATAGCAATGTCACATTTCTCAACAAGGTGAAATTGCGTCAAGCATTGGACCAAATTCCTGAATACAGTGTATTGACCATTGATGGCCACGAATGTAATTTCATTGACTACGACATTTTAGAAATTATTAGTGAGTACAGCAACAAAGCACATTTTAGGCATATTGAATTGCATCTTCATGGAATTGAGAAAGTAAGTGTTACAGCGGTGCATTGACATCAAAAGCAGCAATTCTTACCACCGCGGTTTTCCTTTACAAGTTGTTTTAACAAAACATGTTCATGTTCTGCCAAAAAAGCGATATTTTCATACCTGGCCTTCGAAGGCCTGATTAGGCAGAGAGACTTTGTCAAATATTGATTTTTCTTAAAAAAACTCAGAGAATGAGCTCATTATCTCCTTGGAAGCCCCGATGATTTGATGATTCGATGAGTCGAAGAAGTCGCTGCGCTCCGTTTAGTCGTTTAGTCGCTTATTTGTTTAGCTGAACCAATGCCATTTGGCTGCTTCACTAGGCCGTAGACCATTTTGCACTTTGAATGACCTGAGAGACTCGAATGACAATTGCGGATTCGAATTGATCGAAATTGGCTGCTTTCCTAACACCTAAGACCCAACACCTAACGCCATTTATTGATGAGTAGTTTAGTTGATTCCGTCGACTATTTTCCAGTACCCAGAACCCAGCACCAAAATTGCCCCACACCGAACACCAATTTTTGAAGTTGCTTCGCTCTGATGAGTTGATGAGTCTATGATTTGATGAGTCGAAGCAAACGAATTTGGCTGTTTCCTTAGGCCTTAAGCCATACACCTTTCGCCGTTCTATTTTGATGATTTGATGATTCGATGATTTAATGATTTAATGAGAAGAAAGGACAAAGGACAAAGGAATAACGAAAAGGTATTTCCTGAACCCAGGACCGAGCACCCAGGACCAAAATTTCTAACACCCAACACCTAAAGCCAAACGCCGCTTGTGATTTTGGCTGTTTCCATAGGCCTTAAGCCATATGCCTTACGCCATTCTATTTTGATGATTTGAT
>JBDSUZ010000385.1:0-6070 GCA_039927395.1 Saprospiraceae bacterium
AAAAGACATTCGATCCGGCCCAGACAATCTGGGGCGACAGCATGGCCAATCATTTGCTATTTGAACTGAAGCCACAATATCAAGAGGAAAACATCCAAATAGTCGAAGAAAAAGTACAGCCACCACCTATCGTAGTTGCTGCCGAACCTGAACGATTCTCAAGGGAAGCATTGCAGGTTGATAGAGCCATCCAATTGCAACCCATCTATTTTGTCAAGGCAAAACCGATAATTCAGGAACAGTCTTATCCCGAGTTGGATAGGCTATCGCAGACTTTGCTTCAAAACACGGATATTCATATCAGAATAGACGGGTACACCGACAATTTTGGAGACATGGAAGCCTTGATGAAACTCTCATATGATCGTGCCGCCGCTATTCGTCAATATTTGGTCCGCAAAGGAGTGGAGACATTCAGGATACAGACCAGGGGCCGAGGACCAGCAAATCCTGTGACAGACAATGCTTCAGAAGAAGCCAAGCAAGCCAACCGCAGAGTTGAAGTAATCGTCACAAAAAGGAATTAACTTCGCCAGTAAATTGCATCCCATCCTGTGATCGCCGTACGCTTTTTCTCCAGATTCCTGTCGATCCTATTTCATCCCTTGTTCTTGGTGAGTTATTTGCTATTGTCCCTGTTATTGGTCAATCCATACTTATTTGGAGTCAATGACTGGCAGGGCCAGAACAAGTTTCTACTGCTAGTTTTCATTTCGACTGCATTTCTTCCGGCCGTGTCTATTCTGATCATGAAGGGATTGGGGCTGATCAGAAGCATTCAGATGGAGAGCGCCAAGGATCGTATTGGGCCTTATATTGCTACTGCGATTTTCTACACTTGGCTTTTTCGAAATTTGCTTGACAATCCCGAAATTCCAAAGGTGTTTATAAGCTGCGTTCTTGGGGCCACATTGGCACTTTTCATGGATTTTGTGATCAACAATTTCAGCAAGATATCAGCTCACGCTACAGGCATGGGTGGCTTTGTATCACTCGCCATCATCCTCGAAAACTCTTATAATCCGGGCTCTTTCTTTATCAAAACGAGCATGTTTGGCCATTTGCAGATCAGCATGTTGCTGTTTTTGATTGGCATGATATTGATCGCGGGAGCAGTATGCACTGCGCGATTGTTTCTTAGAGCACATACTTTTGACCAGGTGGCCGGTGGCTTTTTGGTGGGATTTTGTGCACAAGTAATTGCCTATCTAATCATCGTATAATTATGCACGACATTCAACAACAAATAGAAGCAGCCTGGGAAGATCGCAGCCTTCTGCAAGACTTCCAAGTTCAGGAGCAGATTCGTAGTGTCATCGAAATGCTTGACGAAGGCAAAATACGAGTAGCAGAACCTACAGAGTCTGGCTGGGTAACTCACGAATGGATCAAAAAAGCAGTCTTGCTATATTTCCCTATTCAGCAGATGCAGACTATGGAAGTAGGCCCATTTGAATACTACGACAAGATTCCGCTCAAAACGCATTATGCCGACAAAGGCGTGCGTGTGGTCCCTCATGCTGTTGCCCGCTATGGAGCATATCTTGAGAAAGGCGTCATATTGATGCCTTCATACGTCAATATAGGAGCTTGGGTGGGAGCCGGTACGATGGTCGACACCTGGGCAACAGTTGGTTCTTGCGCACAGGTAGGAAGAAATGTCCATTTAAGCGGTGGTGTTGGTCTTGGCGGCGTCCTAGAGCCGCTCCAGGCTACACCGACGATCATCGAAGATGATTGTTTCATCGGCTCACGTTGTATTGTCGTGGAGGGTGTCCGTGTTGAAAAAGAGGCTGTATTAGGGGCAAATGTTGTGCTTACTCAATCAACGCATATCATCGATGTCACGGCTTCAGAACCTGTTACATACAAAGGATACGTTCCTGCTCGTTCAGTAGTGATTCCAGGTACATACCCCAAGGAATTTCCAGCGGGAATTTATCAGGTGTCATGCGCGCTCATTATAGGTCAGCGCAAAGCCAGCACAGATAAAAAAACCTCACTCAACGACACACTTCGCGAATTTAATGTTGCAGTATAAATTACACTTTTTGCCAATCTCATGAAAATTAGAAACTACCTGAGTTTTACGTTCCTTCTCGCATTCCTTGTCGGATGTTCGTCTATGCGGAGCACTCCGACTCGCGAGCATGTCGCTAGTATCGCAACTGACACTACAGAAGAGCCTTTAGTGATTGATCGTGTGATCGAAGATCCGATCGAAATAATGCCGGATTCAGAATTCGCCGACATTCCAAATAAGCTGCCGCTCTATCGTGAAACGACTCTCCGCACTTGGGATCTGCTGCACACAAGACTTGATTTGTCATTTGACTGGCCAAACCAATCGGTCATCGGCAAGGCTCAATTGACGGCTAGGCCTCTGTTTTATCCAAGCAACAGCTTCGAATTAGACGCTGTAAATTTTAAGATCAACAAGATTCAAAATCTGGGCGACAGCAAGGATTTGAAATGGGATTATGATGGCCAAAAACTGAAGGTTGATCTTGGCCGGACAATTACTCGCAATGATAGTGTCCGGATATTAATCGATTATGTGGCTATGCCAAATGAAAGTGAGAAAGGAGGCAGCCAGGCTATTCAAAGCGACAAAGGATTGTTCTTCATCAATCCAATGGGCACAGAGGACAAGCCAATGCAGATTTGGAGCCAAGGCGAAACCGAAAACAACAGCAAATGGTTTCCTACGATAGATAAGCCAAATGAGAGATGTACGCAGGAAATGTATTTGCTAGTTGACGACAAGTTCAAGACTATCTCCAATGGCCTTTTAATCTCCTCTGTCAAGCAGGCAAATGGTATGCGTCTTGACTATTGGAAAATGGATCAGCCACATGCTCCCTATTTGTTTATGATTGCCGTTGGCAGTTTCGCCAAAGTGACAGAGAAATATAATTCGATAGATGTTGATTATTATGTGGAGCCTGAATATGCTGCTGATGCAACTTCAATATTTGCTAATACCCCGGAGATGATTGGCTTCTTCAGCAATAAGCTGAATTACCCATTTCCATGGAAAAAATACGCACAAGTTGTCGTTAGAGACTACGTATCAGGCGCAATGGAAAATACGACAGCCACGATACTTGGGCAGTATGTCCAAAGGCACAAACGCGAGCTGATCGACGAGGGCAATGAAGATGTAGTGTCACATGAACTGTTCCATCAATGGTTTGGCGACCTCGTGACTACAGAGAGTTGGTCCAATTTGACGCTCAACGAGGGATTTGCCAATTACAGCGAATATCTCTGGAAGGAGTACAAGCATGGCAGAGAAGAGGCGGACTTTCATCGCCTTAACGATCTGCAAGGCTATCTAGCCAGTGCTCAACAGCAAGGTGTGCACGACTTGATTGACTTCGAATATGCCGACAAGGAAAACATGTTTGATGCACATAGCTACAACAAAGGGGGCTTGGTGCTGCACATGCTTCGCAAAATGGTTGGCGATGATGCATTCTATGCCAGTCTTAATTACTATCTCAATCAGCACAAATACCAATCAGTCGAAGCCCAGGATTTGAGGCTTGCCTTTGAGGCAGTTACCGGGCAAGATCTTAATTGGTTTTTCAATCAATGGTTTTACTCTAGCGGCCATCCAAAACTCGACATACAAACCGATTATGATGCCAACTCTAAGATATTAAGCGTTGATATCGAACAATCACAGGTTCCAGAGCACAATACACCTGCCATCTTTCGCATTCCAACGGAGCTAGCTATTGTCATGCAAAATGGGGTAGTTATGCGCAAGTCAATCGAATTGAATGAACGCAAGCAGACATTCCAGTTTGACTTAGACAATGCTCCCAAACTCGTGATTTTTGACCCTGAGAAAAACATTTTGGCGGAGGTAAATCAAGCATTTACTGCTCAGGAATATATTCAGCTTTATCATTCAGCAGCTTCTGTGACAGATCGTATTGCAGCAATTCAAGCTATCGAAAACCTACAGGATGCTGATAATCTCAAGACAATTCAATTGGCACTCAAAGACCGATTTTGGCTGGTCCGTGGCAACGCATTGGAGAAACTTAGTGGAGAACTTGTGCCGAATTTCAAGGCTATGACATTGAGTATGGCTAAGTCAGACCCCAATTCGGCCGTCAGATTTAGAGCGATCAGCAAGTTAAATGCTGAGCCCGACGCTACTCAAATGCCATTTCTCAAACAAGTTGTATTCAATGAGAAGGAAGCGTACTACGTTTCAGCAGAAGCGCTACACGGTATATCTACATTGAATGCTGATACGGCAATCGTTATCTGTAAGCAGTTGGAGGATATCAACAATCCGGATTTGGTGGAAGTGATAAGCGAGATTTATTCCACATCAGGCAACCCTGCGCATTTAGCATATCTCAACAAGCGCATCGACGAATCCGAAGGATATTCCTCATTGTCGCTCTATAGCAAATTGTTAACTCTGGCCAAGAAATCGCCAAAAGTTGAAGGGACCGCAGCAATATTGAATTTGAAATCGATAGCGCTCAATCAGAATGATGATACTTGGAAGCGACTTGGAGCGGCAAAAACCATTTCCGAGTTGAAATTGTTTTACCAGTCGCAATTGGGCGAAAGCACCGAGCAGACAAGAATTCAGGATAGTATCAGCAAACTACAGGCTGCCCTGATGGAAATAAAAAGCAAGGAAACTAACAAGCAATTGCAAGGGATTTACAACAGTTTCTAAATCTCGCAACGGTATTGATTTGTCAAGCAAGCGTTAAATAACTTGACAAGTCGACAGAATACCCTTATTTTTCATTTTTGTTGTCCGGTCCGCCGGAGTCAATGTTATTGCTGCCCAGCCTATGCAGGTTCAAAATAATTACCAGCTCTTAATTGTTAAGCTGGATGCGTTCATTCGGAAATACTATCTCAATCAGGTAATTCGAGGTGCCTTATACACGGTAGGCTTTGTCCTGCTCTTGTTTTTAGCGGCCAGCTTGAGCGAATCGTTTCTATACCTCCAGCCCACTGGCCGGAAGGTACTCTTCTACAGTTTTTTGCTGAGTAGCATTGGAGCCTTGGCTTATTGGGTTCTTATTCCATTGTTCCATTATTTTAGCCTCGGCCGCCTTATTTCACACGAACAGGCAGCTAAGATCATTGGTAGTCATTTTGGTTCAGTACAAGACAAATTGCTCAATGTATTGCAACTCAAGAAGCAATCTCTGGATCTTGAGCATGCAGCTTTGATCGAAGCCAGTATCAACCAAAAATTGGAAGTTCTGCGCCCGGTACCATTTCGTGCAGCGATAGACTTGAGCAAAAACCGCAAATATTTGCGCTACGCGCTTCCTCCTCTATTTCTACTATTCGCTATTTTAATCGCAGCGCCAAGTCTTATCAAAGACTCTACAGAACGGCTTATCCACAACGATACGCATTACGAGCGCAAGGCACCTTTTGATTTCATCTTGTCGACTAAAGATCTGACGGTACCACAAAATGAAAACATCGAAATCGAAGTCAAGGTCAGCGGCGATCTATTGCCAGATATGATGTCAATCGAGTACGACAATTATCAATATCGCCTGCTCAAAAAGGACAAGACCACATTTACCTATACCCTCAATAATGTACAGAGGAATACGCCATTCCACTTCAATGCCAATGGCTTTTCGTCCAAAGAGTTTCTGGTTAAAGTGCTGAAGAAACCGGCTTTGCTCAATTTCGAAATGCAACTGAATTATCCAGCTTACACTGGCAGAAAGGACGAAATACTCAAGAATACGGGCGATCTGGAGATTCCCGCGGGGACCAAAATTTCCTGGAAATTCCAATCTCAACATGCTGATCAGTTGCGCATTTACTTTGAAAGCATTCATAAAAGCTTCGCTGCTCAGAATTATGGAACCGATCAATTCGGCTTCCAGCAAACGATCATGAACAGCAGTCGCTATCAGGTATTTATCGAAAACAATTCGGCAAATCTGGCAGATTCAACGCAATACAATCTTTCAGTCATAGCGGATTTATTCCCAGTGATTCAGGTCGAGACATTTGTCGATAGCAATCAGGCCAAAATGGTCTATTTCGTTGGAAC
>JBDSUZ010000386.1:0-13931 GCA_039927395.1 Saprospiraceae bacterium
GGAGAATCTGCTTTGGTTTCGGCGCAAATAGTAAATGATCCAGTGCCTCCTCCGGATTCGGTAACAGCAATCAGATACCAGGAATTTGGGCTGACTTTGACATTTTCCAATTTGACTTGTCCGTTCACCCCAATATTGCATGCAATCGGCGCGAAAGCGGCGCAGTTGCTAGAGGTCAATATCGCGATCTGTGGTTGATCAAAGTCACCACTTGCCAAGTCAATTGATAGTAAATCTGCGGTCGCATCTGTCAACACGCGATACCAAACCGTGGGATTTGTAAATGCAAAGCAATTGGCATTTCCTATGTTCAAGGCAATCTTAGCGCCAGTATTACATCCATTGAGGCAAACTTTGCCAGCGCCTGTAACTGTGGCAATCAAGGCTGGGCCATTTACCCCGTCATTACAATTCTGGTTTTCGGCACAGTTGAGTGGGTCCCCTTCTTCATAGAGACACATTTCAAATACTCCCGCACCTTGCTTAGTTGTAGAAATCTGAATGTAATATTGGATACCACTTTGCAGGCCATTGACAATAAATATGTTGTCGGGCGAGCCGCAGTATCTGCCATTGGTCACTACCGTTGGGGTGCTATTACAATCTGGATTGAGTGTGCAGACCATTATCGATACGTCGCTGACAAAGGTATTTGTCAATAAGTCGATTTTTAGCCTGTTTTTCTTAGCTGAAAGTGTAGTCTTGAACCATACAGATTGTTGACTCAAGGCTGGACATTGATCATTGCCAAAGTCGATACTTGCAGAGATAGTCTTACTTAGCCGGCAATGTCCGTTAGGTGATATTGCCAACGCGTTGCAAATAGCGTCGTTGGGTGGCGGTGGCGGAACATTGGGATTTGAGACACAAAGTTCAAATGGGCCTTCTCCATTGAGATCTGAGCTAACAACGAGATAATAAACTTTTCCCTGTACCAATAGATTGGTCTTATTCAATACGCCTAAGGCGCAAAATAATTCAATGGCAGTATTTGGGTCACAGGACTCTTCAGGAAATTCTATGATTGCCATTTCAATATTAGATCCGTTCTCAGCAGTTCCTGTGATGAATATATTAGGACCTTCCGCCACAAATCTGAACCATACATTGTTCTGACCAACTGCGCAAGATCCCGAAAACAAGTCTGGTGTAGCACCAGTCATTGTATATTCATTACAATGGCCGTTCAGTTCCAATATCGTGATTGCATTCTGGCAATCGTCATTGTACTGACTATTGTTAAAGTTGACTCTGACGAAAAACTGCTTGCTAAATAAAGTCACTTGAGGCAAGTCCGAATTGCTGATAAAGCACATATATACACCTGCATCGGCAGGGTAGGCATTGGAAATTGTATAAGAATTACTTGTCGTGATCTGCTGCAGTACTCCGTTCTTATACCATCTATATAAGCTGTTGAAAAGACTGGGATCAATTCCCAAATGTATAGTATAGGTTTGTCCAATTTGCAAATCAACAATGCCACCAGTCCCCACAGAATCCTGCGGGTAATTGAACATATAAGGGGCAACATCTTTATTCGGAATCAGGTCATCAAATGTGAATCCATTCAACCTGATCTTTAAGGTCAGTAATGAATCCAGGTATTCCTGGATAGGTAATGAATCAAGGACATTATCATCCAAATTCAATTCAATAAGTCTATTGAGCTTAGTAAAATTTGGAACAAGCCCACTCAATTGATTGCTTTGCAACCAAATGCGTTCGGTTATGCTGTCCAACTGGGCGAAATTCGGAATTGTCCCACTCAGCAAGTTGTTGTTCAACTGCATCGAAGTCATCTTCCGGAGGTTCACAAAGTTGGGGATCGGCCCTGTCAATTTGTTGAATGACAAATCGAGTTCTCGCAATTCATTGAGCAGGAAGAAATTCGGTATCGAACCCTCAAGCTTGTTGTGATTGAGGATCAAATATTTCAGATTCTGAAGATTCAAGAAATTGGGAACATTTCCTGTTATGTTGTTATAGCTCGCATTGAACAATTGAAGCAGAGGCAGGTTTTGAAAATTCGGTAAAATGCCAATGATCTTGTTGTGGGCGAGTTCATAAGTCTTTAGCTTTGGAGTATTGGTAAAGCTGGGCACTGAGCCAAATAAATTATTCTCGGAAGCTGAAAACTGAATCAACTGAACCACGCTTGTGAAATCCGGTATGTTTCCCTCTAAATTATTATTGTTCAATATCAGCAATTGCAATCCCGGCAGTCCCGTAAAATTAGGAATCGTGCCTTCCAGGTGATTGCCCTCCAGATTCAATACCGTGCAGTTTGGCAATTGTAAGTCGGGTATATTACCACTTAGGTTATTGTTACTCAAATTGACAACACCAACGCAGTATTCGACATTAAGAATAACCCCCGTCCAGGTTGTCATTGGTTGTGTCAAATCCCAAGGTTGTGTCCAATCGAAACCACCGGTAGCATTGAATAATTGCACTAACTGTAGCGAATCCGCAATTGGATCACATGGCGCAAGATTCGTCGTGTAGCGATCATGGGCGGGTTCCGAGGAAGCTAAAAAAACTTCAGAAACCGGCTTGGATGTTCCGCTAAACCAAACAAATAATGCCGGAACAAACAAAAAGTAAAATCTCAGCATAGTAGCCTATTGTCTAAAATCAAATGTTGATTATTTGCAATATGTTCAAGATCAGGGACTTATTCGAATTTACGTCAAATAACGTTTCAAGACTAATGTCCCCAATTTGAGTTCACTATGTATAACAATCAAATACCATACCTAAATTTGTGACAATGAGCCATCAAGCATAGAATGCAAGGATGTATTCAGGCAATTCCAGAAAAGCCACTATAACAAAGGTTATCTGAAAGGTGTTTGTTAGAGTCTTTTTGAGCTTGCGAGTTGCATTAAAATGAGGTAGACCTCATCAGCGGCATGATCCCATGAAAATGACATTACTCTTTCTTTTCCGGCATCAATGAGATTTTTTCTAAGTACAGAGTCACTCGTCACCAAAACAAGTGCATCGGCAATTGATTGAGCTGACTGAGGATCAGCTAGTAATGCAGCGTCTCCTGCGATTTCGTCCATTGCTGTATCCTTTGAAGTAATCACTGGGACTCCAGATTGCATTGCTTCTATTATCGGCAAGCCAAATCCTTCATAAAGAGACATGTAGACGATGGCATTTGCTGAAGCCACAATCAGCGGAAGCTGGGCTTCCTCCACAGAGCCGATGAGGTGAATTCTGCTTCGGAATCTTGAATTTCGCAACGCTTTTTCTACCGGCCCTGACTGCCAGGCCAATCTTCCACCAATCACTAATTGATGGTCATTCTGAGGATTTTGGGCACAAAAGAGATCAAATGCCTCAATCAGCCTATGGATATTCTTGCGAGGATGAATTGCTCCGAGGTAAAAAAAATACTCCTTTCCGTCGGTCAGTTTCTCTCTCACACTATCCTGCTCTTCAACGCTAAGTGCTCTAAATCCGTCGCGTAGACCGTTATGGATGCTTGTGATCTTGCCTTTTGCCTCCGGGAAATATGTCTCTATTTCCTTTTTTACAAAATCAGATACAGTCAATATATGATCAGCTCTGCGTATGAATTTGGGAACAAAACGGCGATAATGCCAAAGATCCATTTTGACCAAAGCTTCGGGATATGCGATATAAGCCAAATCGTGCATCGTTAACAAAGTAGGCACAGAGGTGTTTAAACATAGAAATCCGTCGGGGGAGAAAAAGACATCCACTCGGTATTTTGCTAAAGCTCTTCTCACAGACCATTGAAACCATACATAAAACAGAAATGGATGTCTGGCCATCGGATGCAATACAACGGGAATGATATTTGGCTCAACAATAAATACTGGGTCAACCTTACGGTCAAAAAAGCATATGAATTCCGTTTCTGGATGCGCTTTTGCCATGGCCTTGAGCAACTCAAAATTGTACCAGCCTATGCCTTCAAGGCGTTTGGACAAAAGAAACCGGCAATTGACTGCTATGCGCAACGTAGAATGTTGAATACTTGAAATGATTGGTGGCTCATACCTCTGCAAAAGTGCAAAAAAAAGCCTATCGTTTCTTAAGTTCAGAATATCGATCTATTTCAACTCAGAATGCAGTCACAGATTGTACTTTTGGGCTTCACAATGAATAAAATACTGTGGTAAACAAAACAGATGTATTGATTATCGGATCAGGAGTGGCCGGACTGACGCTCGCTATCAAGATGGCTGAGAAGCGACCACATTTTTCGATTACCGTTTTGACCAAGACTCAGGAGGGTGAAAGCAATACCAAATATGCCCAGGGAGGTGTTGCAGCAGTATGGGATATGGAAACAGATTCATACCAAAAACATATTGAAGACACGATCGATGCTGGTGATGGGCTGTGCAAAGAACAGGTAGTAAATTTTGTGGTAAAAGAAGGCCCCAAAAGAGTCAAAGAGCTCATTGATTGGGGCGCCCGATTTGATAAGGAACTAGCAGATTCGCATTATGATCTTGCCCGTGAAGGTGGCCATTCTGAACATCGGATCCTGCATTATAAAGACTTGACAGGATGGGAGATTCAGCGCACACTCATGGAAAAGGCGCAGACATTTCCCAATATCAAGATACTGGAACATTACTTTGGAGTAGATATTATCACTCAACACCACAAGGGATACAATGTAACCAGAGTCACTCCTGACATTGAATGTTACGGCATTTACGCACTCAACAAGAAGACCAATAATATCGATACTTGGCTTGCCAGAATCACTATTCTTGCCACTGGCGGCGCCGGCCAAGTCTATCGCAATACTACTAATCCGACGATCGCTACGGGCGATGGTATCGCGATGGTCTATCGCGCAAAGGGGAGAATTGAAAGTATGGAATTTGTGCAATTTCATCCCACAGCATTATTCAATCCTGCGGGCGAAAATCCTGATTTCCTTGTTTCCGAAGCAGTGCGAGGTTTTGGCGGAGTACTTAAGACCAAGGATGGGAAGGAATTCATGCAGAAATATGACGAGCGTCTATCACTTGCTCCTAGGGATATTGTAGCTCGGGCGATCGACAATGAAATGAAGATACGCGGAGATGAATTTGTCTACCTGGATTGCCGACACCTCGATCCCATCGAATTCGAAAAACATTTTCCGACCATCCGCGCCAAATGCCTAAGCATTGGAATTGACCCCGCCCGTGATATGTTACCTGTGGTGCCAGCCTGCCATTACATGTGTGGCGGCATTAGAGTTGATGATAAAGGCCGCAGTTCGATCCGAAATCTGTACGCTTGCGGTGAGTGCACTAGCACCGGCCTGCATGGAGCCAATCGTTTGGCATCAAATTCCTTGCTTGAGGCTTTAGTGTATGCGCATAGAATCCATCTTGATATCATCAAATGGATCGATGATGTGGTAGTCCAAAGCGGCATTCCTGAATGGGATGCTAAGGGCACGACTGATCCAAAGGAAATGGTATTGATCACACAAAGTTGGAAAGAACTAAAGGAAGTCATGTCAAGTTATGTCGGCATCGTGCGCACTAATGTTCGTCTGAAGCGAGCGATGGACCGTTTGTATTTACTCTATCGTGAGACGGAGGACTTGTACACCACTACAACCATTTCACCTCAGCTAAGCGAATTGCGCAATCTGATTACGATTGCATATTTGATTACGAGATCGGCCTCCATCAGGAATGAAAGCCGGGGACTACATTACAATACAGATTATCCGGATAAATTGCCGTTTATAGAGTATACGATTCTATAGGCTTATGGCGTAAGGCCTAGAAATGGTTGAGAGTTTAGGGTTCAGAGTTCCGAGTTCAGAGTTTGTCGAATCTTTTTATGGCATATGTTATAAGGCATAGGGCATAAGAAACAGCCAAAATTCTTTAAATTCGACTACACAACTAAGCGGAGCGCAGCGACCCTCATCAAATCATCGAATCATCAGATCATCAGATCATTAACTCGTTAAACTTTCTCCAAAAAACTGCCACAAGGCATCCTCGGGAAGATCAGCTTTGAGAGAAATGGCTTCCCCCGAAATCGGGTGCTTAAGGGATAACTTCCAGGCATGAAGGTGAATGCTGCGGTCTTCGTTGTTGCGCCTTGCTCCATATTTGACATCGCCTTTGATCGGACAACCAATTGAAGCCAATTGGGCCCTGATCTGGTGTAGGCGACCAGTGACAGGAGTGATTTCCAGTAAATGATAATTGTCACTGCTAGCAAGCAATTTGTACGATAAGCTCACAGCTTGTGACCCCGGTATCTCCTCATTCGTGATCTTAACTTTATCAGTCGCTGTCTTTTTGAGGAATTGATTCAATTCACCAGATTCCGGATCAGGTTTGTTTGCCGTGATGGCAAGATAGGATTTGCGGATGCTGCGATCGCGAAACTGCTCATTGAGTCCCTCCAAGGCGGTTTTGTTTTTGGCCATCAACACAATGCCACTAGTAGGGCGATCGAGGCGATGGACCAGAAAAATCGGTGTCTTGCAATACGATTCGGCCCAATTCGTCATTGCCGAATCACCCGTCGGGTCAGGCTGCACAGGAGTCCCCCCTGGCTTATTGATAGCAATGAATTGGTGGTTGTTGACCAGGATCCGGTCGCTAAGTTTGATCATTCGATATCTTCGTATTCTGCGAAATCATTGTTCTTGGGGTTAGCTCCTGCCGTTTTTTCCATGCGTTCACGGTCCAAGGCATCCTTCAATTCAGCATTCTTCTGCTGCATCGGCATATATACAAATCGATACAAAAGGTATATGAAGCCAAAAAATAAAATCATTTTCATGAGGCAAAGTTAAGCGCTTTCTTACTTTTCTGGCCTCGCCATTTGTATTTATACATTTCGTACTAATAATTGCCCCATCCTCCCAACCAAGTCAACTTGACAACGTATTAATTGAAAGGAAACTCTAAACAACAATTTGATTTCGATTGAACATATAAAACCAGATAATGAACCCCTTGAAAAAGGAACTCTTTGCGTGAAGCTGACAAAAGTTAGCAATCCGAGCGCGAACAAATTTTTTTGCATGAAAATGGCAAAATATCAATAAATTTGTTGGCTCATTGGATCAAAACGTAAAACAACATTTGGCGAAGCAGTTGCTTTGCCTTTCAAAAAACCGTCAAATACCCTTGTATGAAATTTTTATTACCCTTGCTGCTAGTCTTTGCTCTTAGCACAACCTCTAAGGCTCAACTAGTCGATGGAAGTGTAGCTCAAGACTGGACGCTTACCGATATAAATGGCAATCAACACCGTCTGTATGATTATTTGAATGCTGGCAAAACAGTAATCCTGGATTTCTCAGCTACATGGTGTGGACCATGCTGGAGCTATCACAATAGCCACGCGCTCGAAAATCTTTATACACAATACGGCCCTGCTGGAACCGATGAGGTAATGATATTTTCAATCGAAGCGGATCTTGCAACCACACTTGATGACCTTCATGGTATTGGCAACAATACACAAGGGGACTGGGTCAGTGGAGTTGAGTATCCAATAATCAACCTCACGAGCAATGCCGTAAACAACGCTTACAACATCGCATACTATCCAACTATCTACAAGATCTGTCCTAATCGCTTCGTAACTGAAGTAGGACAATTGGCGACTGCGCCACTATATACGGCGGTAAAACAGTGCCCAGCTCCAGCAAATTTGATCACACAGGTCAACCTTCTTAAATTTGAAGGAAATAGAGTTGCGTGCTCTGGCGGTGTTGCGGTAAAAGTTCGAATTCAAAACTATGGAACAGACACGCTGAAGGAAGCAACATTTCGTGTTGTGAGCAATGGCGATACACTTTCTGAGAAAATCTGGACAGGAGCAATTGCTACTTATGACTTTGAAACTATAAGCTTTGATCCATTTGATGTTAGCGGCCCCACTGCGATAAAGATCTCATCTGAAGTTAATGGTGTTGAAACCGCAGAAGCTGACAAAATCTCCGAGACTGTCAATAATATATTAGAAACCTCTGCCACCAAAATCGTACAATTGCATTTGCAAACTGATGTCACCGGGGAAGAAACATATTGGACCCTTACCAATGAGCAGGGCAATATTGTTTATTCGGGCGATAAGCTGGAAGGAAATAAGTTATACACTTCAGTCTTTCTCCTCCAAAATAATCAATGCTACAACTTTACGATTTTTGATCGTGCAGGAAATGGCTTGAGTGGCGCTGGTTATTACAGATTGTTTGACAAACAAAACGTCACTATCGAAGAAGGAAAGGTGTTTGCTGGTGTAGAAGCAAGCGGATTTACTGTACAACTTGTATCTGGACTGTCCGAAACGCTTTTTGCGTCCGGTATCAGCCTTAGTCCTAACCCTGCCCAAAATCAAAGCAAAATAACATTTGACCTCTTGAAAAGCGCCAACTTAACGGTAAGTCTATTCGACTGGACTGGCAGAAAGCTTCTTGATCTAGGCAATCAGTCATTCTCTGCTGGTAAGCAGGAACTAAGCTTAGATCTTAGTACTCTGAGCCCTGGATCTTACCAAGTGACCTTGCTGGGTGAAGATGGAATCGAATCTCTACCCTTGATGATCGTTGAGTAATTACGAGATAAAATTTGAATAGTAAGAAGGGCCCGAAAGGGCCTTTCTTCATTTAGAAAAGCCCTTAAAGTATTGCTCAAAGCAGCCTCAATGCTTCGATTCTACTCTATTATTACATCATTCGTTTTGCTAATTATACTTTTCCTAAATTTGTTTGCGTTTTGAGTCCACATTAGACAAGACGATTACCCTCTAATTCAGCTGAATGAATTCTTATAAGAACCTGACAACTGCAGCCGGATGGCTGGTATTTCTACTAGCGTTCATCGTATTAGCTATCTCTGCGGAGCCCACCGGATCACTTTGGGATTGCGGTGAATTCGTAGCAGGTGCTTACAAATTGCAAGTTGTCCACCCTCCTGGAGCCCCCTTGTTTCTAATTGTTGGGCGTTTATTTGCCTGGCTAGGTACAGTATTCTCCGATGATCCATCCAATATAGCCTATTCAGTCAATTTGATGTCAAGCTTATGCACTGCATTTGCAGCAGCTTTCATTTGCTGGATTACAATCATCTTAGGTAAGTTGTCCTTGATAGGCAGGGAAGAAAGTCCAAGCCTAGGTCAATCAGTCGCATTATCTGGCGCTGGTATAGTTGCAGGTCTTTCAGCAGCATTTTGTGTGTCGATCTGGTTTTCGGCTGTCGAGGGCGAGGTATATGCCATGTCTACTTTCTTCACAGCATTGACCTTGTGGTCTTTCATGAAATGGTATGTGTTACCTGATGAGCCAAATACAGATCGTTGGTTATTGTTGGCTGCATACTCTGCCGGCCTTTCTGTAGGTGTTCACCTTTTGAGCTTGCTGACCTTCCCAGCGATGGGATTGCTGTACTATTTCAAAAAATATAAAAAACATACAATCCTTGGCGCAGGCCTTGCATTTCTTGGAGGTGCCGTTGCAATTGGGATCGTACAATCACTGATCATCACCGGTTTGCCTAAACTTTGGGCTGCTATGGAAATGTTCACCGTAAATACTTTGGGCTTGCCATTCCACACAGGTTTGATTCCAATGAATTTGCTGTTGATTGCTATTGTCTTCTTTGCGATTCGCTATGCTCAGAAGAACAAGAATGCCATTCTAGAACGTATTGTTCTTGGAGTCTGCTTGGTTGGTATAGGATTTTCGACAGTTGCAATGGTAGTGATCCGATCCAATGCTGACACTCCAATCAACATGAATGCGCCCACCGATGCTATGCGTCTGGTGCCATACCTCAACCGGGAGCAATACGGAGAAAGGCCACTTTTTCGTGGTCCGCAATTCGACGCAACTCCGATTTCTACCGATTCTGATGAAAGATATGGCAGGGTTGGCAACAAATATGAAGTAGTAGACTACAAATACGGTTACGAATACAAACCTGGCGACGAAGTGCTGTTGCCAAGGATGTCGCACACAGATGAGGGTCGCAAGGCGCTCTACAAAATGTGGATGGATGGCAAAGAAGGTCGTCCAAGCATGGCTGACAACTTGACTTTTGCGTTGAGGTATCAGGTCAATTGGATGTACTGGCGCTATTTTATGTGGAACTTTGTAGGTCGTCAAAATGGCGAGCAAGGCTATTTCCCATGGAATCCTAAGGACGGCAACTGGCTGAGTGGTATCAAAGCGATTGATAGCAATCGCTTATATAATCAAGACAAGATTACCCCATCGATGGCAGAAGATATGGGTCGCAACACCTATTATTTCATCCCATTGATCCTCGGACTACTCGGAATGGTATACCACTACCGCAAGAATAGAAAAGACTTCGCAGGCCTACTTGCCCTATTCCTGCTGACTGGACTTGGCATTATCTTTTATACCAATGAGCCACCAAATGAGCCAAGGGAACGCGATTATGTATTAGCTGGTTCGTTCTTTACATTCTGTATTTGGATTGGATTTGGCGTAATGGCGATCTTTAATCTGCTCACACAGCGTATCAAGTTAGGCAGTATTCCTGCTGGAGCATTGGCGACAGTGTTGGCGCTGTCGGCACCTTTGTTGATGGCAACACAAAATTTTGATGACATCGGACGTAAGGATCATTATGGAGCAAGGGATTATGCAATGAACTTCTTGAACTCCTGCGAGCCAAATGCTTTGATTTTCACCTATGGTGACAATGATACTTATCCATTGTGGTATTGTCAGGAAGTTGAAAATGTCAGGCCAGACGTCAGGGTAATCAATCTCAGTTTGATTGCCGTAGATTGGTATATCGATCAGATGCGAAGAAAAGTAAACGAATCAGCCGCTGTCAAAATCTCAATTCCATCTGCGCAATTGAGAGGATTTAAGCGCAATCAGGTATTCTATTACAATCCCGATGGTGAAGACCGTGAGATGACACTAACGGATGCATTGAAATTCATCGCTGAAGATCATCCATTGCAAGGTTCTAATAGAAATATTGAAACTTACTTGCCAAGTAAGAAGATTTATATGCCTATCGACCTAGCCAGAGCTAAGAAAGCAGGTATGGTTACAGACAAAGATTCTGGCGCAGTAAGTCGAATTGAAATTCCAATCGGTGCCGATTACCTAACCAAAGATGATATCGCAATCCTTGACATCATCAATAGCAATATCTATGATCGTCCGATATATTTTGCCGTGACTTGCCGTGAGGACAAGCTCCTGGGATTGGGTGATTACTTGCAATTGGAGGGCTTTGGCTTGAGAGTCGTTCCATTCAAATCGCAAAGCGATCGGACATTCGCCATTTATGGCTCAGGACGTGTCGATCCTGACAAGGTTTTCAAAAATGTGATGGAGAAATTCAAGTGGGGCAATTTTGATAAGAAGAGGCTATTTGTTGACCACAGCTTTGCTCCTAGCATCAATGCCCACAAAATGATCATGTTGCGCACGGCAATTAGCATGATTACCAAGGGCGATAAAGAACGAGCTGTGAAATTGGCAGAGAAATACTTCACGGTATTCCCATCATTCAATTTTCCGCCCGACAATACAACTCTTCCTTTCTTCGGTGTGATGGCCCAAGGTGGAGCATTTGATAAGGCTAAACCCTACATGAAGGAAATGGCCACTTACTTGGTCGAAAGAGGTGAGTTCCACCAATCACTCGATATGGATCAACAATCGGGAGCGTTTGCCGATGATATGCGTGATGACACACGTGCGATGAACGAATTGCAGCGCATTGCAAATGATCAAAAAGACGACGCATTTGCCAAGGAATTGGAGACAATGTTCAAGCCATTCAACAAAGGTGAAGTGATGCAATTGCCAGGTTCAAATTCAGAAATGCCAAGAAACAACTAAGATGAAGCCAATAGCCATTGGAGCAGACCATGCAGGGTATGAGTATAAGGAAATGTTGATCGTAACACTGAAATCGCATGGTTTTGAGGTGATGGATTTTGGCACCAAGTCTGCAGATTCTGTAGATTATCCTGACTATATCCATCCACTTGCGACAGCCATAGAGTCCGGCAGGGCAGATCTCGGAATCATCATCTGTGGAAGTGGCAATGGTGTGGCTATGACAGCTAATAAGCATCAAGGAATTCGCGCTGCTTTGGCTTGGAATGAAGAAGTAGCATCACTATCACGACAACACAACAATGCCAATGTGCTTGCAATTCCCGCCCGCTTTGTAAGCGCAGCGCTTGCATGGCAAATGGTGGATGCATTCTTACATACCCCATTTGAAGGTGGCAGACATCAAACTAGAGTGGCTAAAATAGCCTGTTGAACCGAATTTATGCAGGGATATATGTCTAAATTAGAAGCAATTCGCTCATGGAGCATTGCCTATCAGATACTGCTATGTAGTCTCTTTTCTTTCCAGCTTTTGTCCCAAAATGTTGCAAAGGAAGAATTTGCAGCATCATTTCTCTCTAACACTATATTGGCCAAAAATCTAAAAGAGTCTGTCTATGCATTGTCCAATGATAGTATGCAGGGACGTGAATTTGGTACAGCAGGGGAGAGAAAAGCTGCTAATTGGATCGCGAGCAAACTAAAAGAATACAATATTGAACTTGTACCTGCTCTTGGCAATTATTTCCAAGAGATTAACTTCAAATCCTACAGTTGGGATGAATTATTGTTCCAATCAGGCAGCAGCACCTTTGAGCAAAACAGAGACTATTTCGCATATCCAGGCTCTGCCAGAAATATGTCGATCAGCGGCTCGGAGATAATCTTTATCGGATTTGGCCTTGAATTGCCCAACTACAATGAATTTGATGGTGTCGATATCAAGGGACAAATTGTGATGATTCAAACAGGTATGCCCATGACCAAAGACAGTGTCATCTGGCTTACAGGCAAAAAATGGACTCCCGAATCTGAAGAAAGCTTGGAAACGAGAGTCAAGAGGGTGTTAAGCAATGGTGCAATTGCAGTGCTAGTGGTTGATCCAGGATTCAAGAAACGAATCAGGAGAGACCGCTCTAAGATATATACTCCAGTCAACCTCCCTGCAAAAGATAGTAGTCTGGAATCACTTGGAGGAAACTATATGGTGATCTCCCCGGAAATGGCCAATCAATTGGCTGGTGATAGAGCAAAGAAATTAGAGGAGCATCAAAATAACATTGCTAAAAAAGGCAAACCCACCTATACACGCCTTTATGCCACCTTCGAGTGGCAGATGAAGCCAAAATTTGATATGCTGTCTGGCGTAAATGTAATTGGCATGATACCAGCCTCAGATCCAAATCTTCAACAAGAAGCAGTGGTTCTATCCGCTCATTTCGATCATTTAGGCATTCGTGATGGTGTAGTATATAATGGCGCTGACGACAATGCTAGTGGATCTGCATCCATTCTGGAAATTATCAGAACCCTGCAAGAAGCTAAAAAGCAAGGACAAGGGCCAAGAAGAAATGTAATTGTGATATTCTTTTCAGGGGAGGAAAAAGGGCTCTATGGTTCCGAATACTATACTCAATCTCCCTTGTGGCCTCTAGAGCAGACAATTGCTGACGTCAATGTCGACATGGTAGGTCGCGTAGATAAGAGGCATCCCGACAATCCAGACTATATCTATGTGATTGGGGCAGATCGCCTCAGCCAACAATTAGCTGATATTCAAGTAATTGCCAATAATACTTATTGCCATTTGCAGCTTGATGAAACCTACAATGCGCTCAACGATCCCAATCGATATTATTACCGATCCGATCATTACAATTTTGCAAAAAATGGGGTGCCAAGTGTATTTTACTTCAGTGGAACGCATAGCGACTACCACAAAAGCACCGATGATGCCGACCTGCTCAATTATCCACTGCTGGAAAAACGATGCAAGTTTATATTCTTCGTATTGTGGGAATTAGCGAACAGGAACACACGCCTGCGGATGAATCTAAACTAAAGGCTTTGA
>JBDSUZ010000387.1:0-9177 GCA_039927395.1 Saprospiraceae bacterium
TTTCAGCCTCAACAGAAATTGGATCGGTGAAATTCACATTCTGAAAAGCATCGTTGTTACCAAGATTTGTTGCCGTTTGTTGCACGATATAAGAACCTTGCACTTCAACAACAGGCAAATTAACGCCCGGGACAATTACAACTCCTGTAGTATAAGGAGCGAATGGATCAGTAGGAGATTGAATGCTAAGTATGGCAGGATGATCGCCCTCCAACCATGAGATGTCTGCCAATGCACCACCTAAGTTGACTGCCAGTTGGAAATCAGAGCTAGGACCAACATTATTTGGCTGACAGAGAGTATCACCGATGAGCGGACCAGCAGGAACAACTCCATAGTCGGTAGCCCAAATATTTCCATTTACAAAACCAAGAACCATCGGGAATCCATTAGTGCCAATGAATTTGTTAGGAGGAGTTGTCGTATTTGAAATTTTAGCGATATCATCCAGTGTCGCTGCCGCCAAAGCAATATACCCTCCAGTTCCCTGGCCGAATAAAGTAATCTTAGTGCTGTCGATTTTGTAGGCTGCTGCATTCAATTTGCAGTGGCGGATACAAGTACGCGCATCTTGTACACCACGGTACGCAGCGTTGATCAGCGTATTGATCCTTTCGTCCTGAGTGGTAGCGACCGGATTCCAACCCAAACGGTAGTCAGCAACTGCTACTACGTAACCCATTTTGGTTAGACGAGTTGCGATCTCTACAGTGGCAGAATCTTTGATCGTACCACTTGGACTTTGGTTTTGAGGGAAAGGAAGGAAGTTTCCTGTGTGCAAATAGATGACCAAAGGTCTTGCAGTTTCAGTATCACCGGCTGGCTCATATAGATCCATAACCAATGGCTGCAACAAAGGATTGCCAGTAACGGGTACTGTAAGAACAGTCCAGTTGTAGCCATATACTTTGGTTTGCAGTGTAACATTATCGAATACCGATGTCAGATACCTCTGCGCAGTACCCGGAAGGATACAAGCAAAAGCAAGGACAATAGCTAATAAGTAACGATTCTTCATAATTGCTGTTTTTGAAAAGTAAAAAGTGTTGACAAGTTATTTCTTTTTTGCTTCAAATGTCAATGAAACATAACCCATTCTGCCAATTTTGGGCCCCCCATAAGTCTGGAATACCTGATTATTGAGCAAATTGGATGCACCGACCTTTAAAGTAAGGTTTAATCTTGGTATGCCGTAGGATATTTGCGCATCAACTAGGGCATAAGTGGGAATAAAGCCTGTAAACTGTGGAGATCCTTCAAAAAGGAAGCCATCCACCCATTTGTAATTGATATTAAAGCCTATGTGTTGGATCCTTGCAGTTCCAAGTTTGATATCCATATCTCTTCCAGATAGGCTTAAATTGTATTTGTGCTTAGGCGTGTTGAAAGCAGGAATGATCGGATCGTCCTCGAATTTCTTATTCAAGACATTCCAGCTATAATTGCCCCCAATCATAAAGTACTGCGCAAAATAATAGTTGAGTCCAATGTTGAATCCCTGAGTCGTCACCTGATTGCGCGAGTTGGCAGAATACCTGTATACCTGCGTTTTTTCGGGCAAACCTGTCAATCCATCAAAAGTCGATTTGATGCCAATATTGTACCCCAAAAAATCATTGTAGACGCTGAAATAGTAGCCTGCATCCATGTATAGATTGTTCCAGAGCGTGGTCCTATATCCAATTTCGAATGTCTTTACTTTCTCAGGTACGACGCCGCCGATGTTGAAATACTGAAGCTTGGCTGAATTGAAACTATCAAGATATTCTTTAAACGATTCAACAGTTATCAGACTGTCCACTCCATTGAGATTTCCTGCAAGAATTGCAGGGCCCACATTGAGATTTAAGTATTGATCTGTAAGTGTCGGATTGCGAATGGCTGAGGAAAATGAAAAACGAAGGAAATTGTTAGCCTTCGGACTATACACAAGACTTGCAGCGGGAGAGGCCAATAAATCGAAATTCTGATTCTTGTCCAGCCTCAGGGTGACACTTGCAGTCATTTTATCTTGCCAGAATTTCTTCTCTATTCCACCATAGATGCCAGCCTCAAAGTTTCGAATCTGCTCTGTTGTATCATAAAATATAGTCCCTTCAGAATTTGGAACATATAATCTCGCATTGGCTCCAGTCGTGATCAAGCCCCATGATGGAGTAAATTTATATTCACCTTGAATATGGTACAAAGCTGATTTGTCAAAGAATTGAGTTCCACCGCTTGTGTCGCGCTTGTTAGATTTTGTCGAGGTTATCTTATTGAATAAATCCTGGAATCTATCTGTACCGGGCTCATAAAAAGCAACACTATTATCCAGTGGATTGGGAAAAGTGTCGGCATAAATTTTTGCCTTTTCATACCAATTTTCCAAATTTTCTTTATTGGCATCCTTCCAGGCATTGTACTTGGCATCTGGGATTCCAATTTTATAGATCCATTGCCCACCAAGCAGGATTGAATCAAGTCTTTCGGGAGTAGGGTATCCGGATTCTACGATTTCGACCGTATTTGGACCTTGCCAGTACGAAATGAAATCATTGTACCAGTCCGGACCACTCTTGGCATGAGCTTGTAGCTGTAATGCAGTGAAATAAGGATCGTAGGAGTCGCCTGCATCTTCATGTGTCGCATAAGCTCTAATAAAGAATTTGTCGCGTTTACGATATTCTAGTCTGTTCTGAAAAAACAGAATATTCTTGAGGCTAAATCGATTATCGCCTTGATAGACTGTTGTTCCAGCGCCAAATGATGAATTGATAATAAATTCTGGGGAAGCCTCTTCGAGTGAAGGTTTGGTTCTGAAATACAGGGCGGCATTTGCCTTTGTATTTCTTGTTTTATAATCCACAAGATCAGACTCACGATATCCTCTTCTCGACCAGGATTCAAGACCTTTATAGCTCAATCGACTTTCAATTTTATACGAAGCATTGTATTCGTCTCCATAGATATTCACAGCATCATAACCTCCAGGGTTGGATTGTGGCAGCGGACTTTGGTAAACCGCATCATAATTTGTTGCCTCCCAATCATTAGCCCTCAGGTGAAAGAAATTGAGTTTGTAGGCTACAAATTCCTGTCCATTCTTATTCTTAAAGGCATCAGCCCATTTGATTGCGCCTTCAAACAATTGTCGTTCTCCAACTTTTATTGAAGCACTCAAACCTTTATGAAAGAAAGGATTCCTAGTTTCCATGCTAACCACTCCATTAAATGCATTTGGTCCATAATATGCAGAGCTCGCACCGGCAATCAGATCTGCACGAAGGATGTCGAGTTCAGAGACTCCAAGGAAATTTCCAAGTGAAAAATTCAAACCAGGCGCTTGATTGTCTACTCCATCGATCAATTGCAATGAGCGCACTGGGCTTGTGCTATTAAATCCTCGCATATTGATGATCGTAAATCCCAGACTTGCCGTAGTTAGATCTACACCTTTGAGATTGCCCAATCCATTGTAAAAGCTAATTGAAGGAGTTTCCTTGATGGCTAATAAATCGACTGATTCTACAGACAGGGGAGCAGCTTTTTGTTTGTCCGATACTCTCTGGCCTTTGATGACTACATCAGTCAAAGTGATATTTTCTTCTTCGAGATTGACATTTATATTGGAAGATGCTGCATTGAGCAATACCTCCTTTGGACTAAATCCAAGGTAAGTCACCACTATAGTCATCGGGAATGACTGAGAAGTCTCAATACTAAAACTTCCATTTTCGTCACTTACAGCACCCTCGGAGCTACCTTTTATTTCAACATTTGCGCCTATTAAAGGCTCTTTGCCGCTTAGGATTTTTCCGCCAATGGTATTCTGAGCTTGAAGCATGCCACAAAAGGATACGAAAAGGATCAAAAGTAAAATTCGCTGCATAATCAGTTGATTGACAATCAAGTATGGGGGTTGGTTGTACGGATAGTACTAGGAGTACTATTTACACATAACTTGAAAGTAAAGATTTTTTTGGAGCCATTTGTCAAAATATAAGATTGCTCATGAAATCTATTATTTGAGGCAGTGATCAGCGCTCTTGATTTTGTGCAAACCTGAACTTATTTTCCTTTCCGCGTGTGGAATTTTGGGCAATCGATACTCTCTTAAAGTTATGGAAACATCTTATGAAAAACAGGATCTGAAAACCTGGGCTCTTGAAGACCGTCCGAGGGAAAAATGGCATCGACTTGGAAGAAACAACATATCTGATGTCGAACTGCTTGCCATCCTATTGGGCTCAGGCTCGAGAGAAGATACAGCGATAGGACTCGCGCAGAAAATGCTCAAATCAACTGAGCACGATCTGCATCAATTGGCCAATTTGAATCATCTTCAACTTATGGCCTTCAAAGGCGTAGGTGAAGTCAAGGCCTTGATTATCTCAGCTGCTTTTGAATTGGGTCGCCGTAGAGAGTTTGCTGACCACAAACAACTAAAGGTGATTTCAAGCAGCGGTGATGCTTACCGCAAGATGAGAATGCAGTTCAATGGTCTCCAACATGAAGAATTTTGGATCTTATTTGTCAACAGGCGTTTGGCGGTGCTCTCGATAGAGCCCTTCAGTAGAGGCGGCATCAATGGAACCGTTCTTGACACACGCATGATACTGCGGCGTGGTCTAGAGCTACAAGCTACAGGATTCATTCTTGCGCACAATCACCCTTCGGGAAATCTCCTTCCAAGTGATGCTGATATATTGCTGACAAGAAAGGTTTTCGAGGCTGGATACCTCATGGACATCCATTTGCAAGACCATTTGATCATTACAGAATGGGGCTATTATAGTTTTCGCGACGACGGTGATCTTGCAGATATGGAGAAGGAAAAAGCAGAGGAGAAGAAAAATGAAAAGGAAGCTTTGAGAAAAGCACAAAATCAAGCTGAACTGGAATCACAAATTTTGTCGGTGCTATCAGCTACTCGATAGTTGAGTTTAAGTGATTTTTCTTTTGATCCCAATATTTTCAAACCTAGTTAGAACTTTGCGAACAAAGCCGGATATTTGTTGTTTAGAAAGCTTCCATGCAGCCAAAAAAATTCGATTTTCAGCTTTATAAGAAAGTGATCCAACTGACGAGACCCTATCGTGGGACCTTGTGGATTTGCGCGATTCTAGCTGTTGTGATAGCACCAATTTCTTCGCTTCGACCTTATCTGGTCAATGTGATGGTCGATGATCACATTATGAAAATGGATGCTCCGGGCTTGTCGCAAATGGCCTTGCTGCTGATTGGCCTGCTCATAGTAGAGAGCTTTTTGCGCTATTTCTTTATATATGCCACGGGTTTCTTAGGCCAATCGGTGATCAGGGATTTGCGTTCTGATGTTTTCAGGCACATTACCAATCTCAGGATGAGATATTTTGATAAGACTCCTATCGGCACATCCACCACTCGGACGATCAACGATCTCGAAACAATCAATTCAGTATTTTCGGAAGGTTTGATCACCATTATTGCTGATATATTGGCCTTGTTGGCTGTGTTGGTCATGATGTTTGCCACCAGTTATAAACTGACTTTGATTTGCCTGACGACGATGCCTATATTATTGATAGCTACATACTTTTTCAAAGAGAGTGTGCGCAAGTCATTTCAAAAGGTGAGGACTCAGATTGCCGTCATGAATGCCTTCCTGCAGGAGCGTATCTCAGGAATGCGTATAGTTCAAATCTTCAATGCAGAGCGACAAGAAGCGGTCAAATTCAAGAAGATCAATCGCGACTATACCAAAGCCAATTTGGATTCCATTTTTGCATATGCTTTGTTTTTTCCAGCCGTTGAGATCATATCGGCAGCCTCATTGGGACTGATGGTGTGGTGGGGATCAGGTTGGGTCCTAGAGTCGGAAGTGACTTTGGGTGCGCTAATTGCATTTCCTATTTACATCAATATGTTGTTTCGTCCGATCAGGATGTTGGCTGATAAGTTCAATACCTTGCAAATGGGCTTGGTAGCGTCTGAACGGGTGTTCAATTTATTGGAGACTCCGGATTTCATATCAAATAAAGGGGTAGTCAAAGCGGATAATATCAAAGGGGCTATTGCATTTGATGACGTTGATTTTGCCTATGACACGGATTACCCAATCCTCAAAAAAGTCAGCTTTAGCATCAACGCGGGAGAGACCCTAGCCATAGTGGGACCAACTGGCTCTGGTAAATCAACGATGATCAATTTGCTGAGCCGTTTCTACGAGCGAGATGGGGGGGAAATATCTGTTGACCAGATTCCGATCGAAGATTACGAACTCCACAGTCTGCGCTCCAAAATCGCAGTCGTTCTGCAGGACGTTTTTCTATTTAGCGGCACGATCTTAGACAATATCTCATTGCGCAATGAGCATATCAGCAAAGAGCAGATGATACAAGCAGCCAAAATGATCCATGCCCATGAGTTTATCATGAGATTGCCAAATAATTATGAATTTCACGTAAGCGAGCGGGGGTCCAATCTATCAATGGGACAAAGGCAATTGATATCATTTGTCAGAGCCATGGTATATGATCCAGCAATCCTCGTATTGGATGAAGCAACATCCTCGATCGACAACGAGACCGAAGCAATTATTCAGTTTGCAATCGAGACATTGATCAAAAAACGGAGTTCGATCATAATCGCACATCGACTGTCGACTATTCGTCATGCCAACAAGATATTAGTGCTAGAACATGGTGAAGTTGTGGAGTTTGGCACACATGACGACCTCATGCAACGGACCGATGGCCACTACCGCGAACTGTATGAAAACCAGTTTTTGAAAATGGTCGAGAGCGAATGATGCCATTTCATCCATTTAAACCATAGGTTTATCGAAAAATGCAATACAGGGGAACAGGGAAGATATTCCTGTTGTTTTGTATTAAATTTGTTGACGTATGATTTTTCAAACAAGACGCATTAATCCCATAGTAGCCCTTCTTATTCTTGTTGGAGCAATATGGGCGGGATATTTGGTGTTGAAAGGCCTATATGCATTGCTAAGCATCATTGCCATTCCACTATTGATTATCACGGCTATCGTCGATCATCGGATTATCGTCAATTACTGTAGGAGTATCATAACTGACCTTCAAAGGAATACCACCTTCGGAGTAGTCAAGATCCTTTTCACTGCGTTTGGATTTCCTTTGGTGGCAGGTTGGTTATTTTTCAAGGCCATGGCCAAAATGGGTCTGAGAGGGCAAAATGCTCCGGAGCAATTATCTAGAACTGAGTTTTCTGAATTTGAAGAGGTACATGATATTGAGGAAGATCTTAGTTCTTTGGATATCAACGAAATGCCAAAAGCTCCAAGGGAAAAATTGTTGAGGCCAGATCAGGAACCACCTCAGGATATCAATCATTACGAGAAATTGTTTGAGGCCAATAAATAATTAGGGATTTGCTGATAGCATGGATTGTCGGTTCTTCCTTAATTACACTACTATACGTATTGCTGCAATGGCTTTACAGGGCTAGCTGGGACAATATAAAAGAGGTCCAAAATTCTGGCAACTCCTCTCAATTCATTACTGTGCTTATTCCTGCCCGCAATGAAGCTGCTAATATTGCGGCTTGCATCGCAGGTCTTGTTGCGCAGAAATATCCGACCGAAAATTTCGAAATACTGCTGATCGATGATCATTCGATTGATGGAACCAAAGAGTTCGCCCTTCAAATGGGTATTTCCAATCTTAGAGTATTGTCCAATCCCAATGAAGCAGGTAAAAAATCTTCATTGAAGTTTGGATTTCAAGAAGCTAAAGGAGATTGGGTCCTGTGCACGGACGCCGACTGTTTCTATGGTCCTCAATGGCTTAGCAGCATGGCAAATGCAGGCAGTGGCGATTCGGTTCATGCTGTTGTAGGGCCGATTAGGATTGCCGAGGCAAATTCAAGTTTTAGCTATTTTCAAAGTCTGGACATTGCGGGCATGAGCATGATCACCGCCGCCGCAATCAATAATGATTGGTTTAGAATGGCCAATGGAGCAAATCTTGGAATAAGGAAGGAGACCTTTTTTGCAATTGGAGGATATGACGATATTGATGGAACGGCCTCAGGTGATGATGTACTCCTTGTTCAAAAAATCGAAGCGGCAATTCCAGGTTCGGTCATTTATCTTAAGGATCCGGAAGCTATTGTAGCGACGCATGCTGTGGACAATTGGACTTCATTTCTCAAGCAGCGGATCCGCTGGGGCAGCAAATACAACCATTACTTAGAACAAAAAACTACCATTTTCCTGGCAATTCCATTCCTATTGCATTGGATACTTCTTGTTGAAGCATTGTCGCTCTTTTACATGCCGCAACTGGTATTGCATTTCCTAGTGATGCTGGGATTGAAACTGTGGATCGATCGTAAGTTCTTACTTACTGGATTACGCTTCTTTAATATTGCAGATAAACCGACCTGGTACCTGTCTTCAATTTGGTATCAATATTGGTACATTCTAGTAGCAGGGACCGCCAGTGCCTTGAAGTTGAAAGTAAACTGGAAATAAGGGTATAAAAAAAGGCAGCGGAACAAATCCCACTGCCTTTTGAATTATAGACTGCTGCGCTTAGGCATCAATCCTTGCATATTTTGCATTTGCTTCGATAAATTCTCTCCTTGGAGGTACTTCATCACCCATTAGCATTGAGAAGGTCCTATCGGTAGATATCAGATCTTCGATATTCACTTGTTTCAATTTACGCTCCATGGGATTCATGGTAGTTTCCCAAAGTTGATCGGCGTTCATTTCACCAAGACCTTTGTATCGTTGAATTTTGACTGAATCGTCATGCTCGCTTTTGGCATAGGCAGCCACAGCTTCCTTCCTTTCAGTATCGTTCCAGCAATAGCGGAACTGATTGCCTTTCTTCACCATATACAAAGGTGGTGAAGCTATGTAAACGAATCCTTGCTCTATCAACTCGCGCATATATCTGAAGAAGAAAGTCAATATCAAGGTTGTAATGTGAGATCCGTCGATGTCGGCGTCGCACATGATGACGATCTTGTGATATCGCAACTTGTCTAGATTGAGGATTTTCACTCCATCTTCTGTTTCACCGCGGCGTACTCCCAACGCGGTAAACATATTCTTGATTTCCTCATTCTCGTAAATGCGGTATTCCTGAGCCTTTTCCACGTTAAGAATCTTACCTCGCAATGGCATGATGGCTTGAAAATTGCGATCTCTGCCTTGTTTGGCTG